>CAYUEH010000762.1:0-2752 GCA_964442465.1 uncultured Laspinema sp.
TCCCCTCTCCCCCCCCTTTCAAAGGGGGGTAGGGGGGATGGAGAGGGGTTTGGGGCCGCCATCGCTGTAGCATACACAGATGAGAACCCCTATATCTTGTCCCATTCCACCCCTCAAAAAACCCGTTTTCTGTCACGAAAACGGGTGAGAAATCAGGGGGTTTTTAATCTCTACCACACCGGGCACAGACCCAGGGGTTCAACTCACCTGGGCCGTGCGCTGTTCTAAGGGAACCTCGAAGCGATCGCCCGGTTTGGGGTCGATCACCCGAGTGGAAATCTGGTGCTTGGCCAACAAAGACCGAAAATCTTCAATCGTTCCTTGGGCACGAATCAAAGACATTAACAGTCCCTCAAATATCACATCCCCTCCCGCTGCTGTGGGTAGCATGACTTGGGGTTGCAGCATTTTAGCCAGTTCTAAAGCACTTTCTTTCCCTTTAATAATTGAGCCTACCAGTGGCAGAGATAAATCCACAATTGGGGCGATCGCCACATCAATGGGTCCTTCATTTTTCAGAGTCGGAGAATGAGACCCGTGGGGTTCGTAATAGAGACTCATACCCGTTTCTAAATCCCGGAGAATATAAGCATTTTCCACCCAAAAAGGTCCGATGGGTGACCCCGGAATCGCCTTAATTTCCAGTTGATTTCCCAGGCAAAAACTTTCCCCATGGGCCAAGGGGGTGATTTGAGTATAATTCAACTCCTGGACTATCTTGGCCGCATTGACCGAAGCGACAACGGGAATCTGGCGATCGAGTTGTTTTAATGTGGGCGGATGAGCATGATCTTCCAAACCCTGGGACAGTAAAATCAAGTCGATATTGTCCGGGATGGGGCGTTCCCTGCGGCGATCGCTTTTGAACAACCAAGGCTGGTTTCCAAATACCAATGGACCCACCAGCCACGGGTCAAGTAGGATCCGCTCAGAGGCTAATTCAATCAGCCACGAATTACTGTCTAACCAAGTCAAATACATAATCCGAACAATCTTATCTTATTGATAACGCCTGTCAATATTTTACGTCTTTGTTAGGATTGCTGCTCAGATTTTCAGGAATGGCCTCCGAGTAGGGGCTGGCATCAAATTGACGAAACGGCAATCAAATCACCCATTCTTAAACCCTCGCCAATAGCGCCGGAGCAGGAGTTGGGTTGGGATGGTGGGGGATGTTCTTTGATCGGAGGCGATCGCCACCCCTTACCATCTCACCGAGCGATCCAAGAAAGGGGCGCTTAAGACAGAAAATTGATGAATGGAAACCCAGATCGTCAATTATCCTTTCCAGCCTCTCCGGAGTGACCCAAAGCCGGAGACTGAACGAACCCCCGAGCGTCGCTAGAATCCATAACCCTTTTCTTAGCCGCGATCCCTGCTCAAAAAGATTCGATCCCTGAATATTTTTACCCTAATTTTTCCGGGAGATCGCCTAGGCGCAAGAACGCTCATAGAGCAATGGTTTTCGGGCCTGGGTCCTAAAAAATTATCCGGATTTAGGACTCAAATCACACCGAAACGGAGCTTTAAATCACAAATTGATTTGATAAAATACCCGATACTTGGGATAATAAAGTTAAAGAAATCATTACGTTTTCACGAGGGGAGAAAATGGTAATTCAGGGAAATTTCTACAAATTGACAATTTCAGAAATTTTTTGTCAAATCTGGCGCTCTGGAAAAATCACTTACCTAGAACGCTGGGGTTTGATGAGTGCACTGCTCAAGGATTCCCTAACACCAGATGAAATGGACGCCATCAACCGCCTGCTTCATGCAGTCCGGCGCGGATGGTTACGAGTTGAAGAGTAAACGCGCTTTGGCAAGCGTCAGTTATCATCCATACCGCGATCGTCCAGATGAAGCGTGGTTAAACAGTAATCTGGGATCCATCTAAACACACATAAATTTTGGGTTGGCAACGATTCGTTAGAAGGAGAGCAAGATCGGGTTTCTCCAGTTTCTGAGGTAGATTTTGGATTTTTTGAAAAACTAAACCCCCGCATGATGCGCCGGTAGACAGAAAGCGCTCCTGACCTCATCGCCGACACAGCCTGGATCGCCCAAAGCATACCAACTGCCGTATCCCGATCAACTCCTATACTCCAGGAACCGAGAAACGCCGATTGTTCGGACAACTCGATTTCTGTACAAAATTTTGGATAATTCGCAATAAATTATACTCCATACTGTCTCCCACCCCTCGTCCTGGGGTACAGTATGGGGAAAACAAACCGGGTTTCTTTACCGAAACTGACCTCCCTAATTCGGTGGGCGGAATTAAACCCAAGTTGATCAACCTGCATAACCCTTGCAGAAAAAGGGTTTTAGGCAAAACCAACCGGGAAATATTTTCGCCTACCTCCCTAATTCAGTGGGCGGAATTAAACCCAAGTTGATCAACCTACATAACCCTTGCAGAAAAAGGGTTTTAGGCAAAACCAACCGGGAAATATTTTCGCCTACCGATTTAGCCCTCTTGCAAAACAACGGATACATCCCCCGACAGTCCCCCTTAGACCCCCCTCCCGTCCCCCTTATACGGAATGCGGTTGGAATAGGTCTTGAAAAACAAGTTGAGCAATTGTAGGGTGGGCATTGCCCACCCTACAATTTTTAATGCTTTTATCAACCGGATTTAGTATTAGATCCCCCGACAGTCCCCCTGATTATCCCCCGACAGTCCCCCTTCCCAAGGGGGAAGCCAGAGGAATAAATGTTTATTTATAGGGGGCTTGAGAGAATTTTGCAA
>CAYUEH010000763.1:0-2740 GCA_964442465.1 uncultured Laspinema sp.
ATGACACTAATGGTGACGGTTAAAGATGCGATCGCCGCCCTGGGTTAGTCAGGCTGCAACGTAAAATATATCTACAGGGTGAAGAAGGCTACACTCTTGTTAGCTTCGTTTGTGGATTCGGATTGCATCCCGTGGCCTACAAGCCCAACAGCAATGAACAACACACATTTTCACAGCAAGGGTGTCCCTCGCCGGTGGTAGTTAGTAAAGATGGGTTGAGGATTGGATCCGAGATCAATGGTGCATTGAATACAGGCAGAAAAGTAATCCGGAGCGCATTTGCCGCTGGGTTAATCGTGCAGAAGAGGGCTAATTGAGTAGCCTGTCTATCTTTTGCTGCGGGCAATGGCGGTATAATTAGACTCAAATTTATCCGAGAGACTCGCCGTCTCTGCTAGTTATGAATCAGCCGAATCTTCTGGAACTGGCCAAACAGGGAGATGCCAAGGCGATCGCCACCCTAATGAACCGCAAACTGCAACCCAATGGCATTACCGCTAAAGCCTCGATGAAAAATGATTGCCTGCAAATTATGCTGGAATCAGCGCAGGTGCCCCCCCAAGAAACATTAGTGGCGCTTATCCGGAAGTCGGTTCCAACTTTGGGGGCTGAATCTATCAAGCGGGTGAAGGTTTACGGGAAACAAACAAAGGAAGAATTTCCCGATTGGAGTGAAGAATTTGAGGTAGAGGCACAGATTGTTGTCAGTTTCGAGGAGGCTGCTCAACAGGGTGATGTGAATGCGATCGCTACTTTAATCAAGCGGTGGCTAAACTCCCCAGGAATTGCGGTTAAAGCGAGTTGGAAAAATGATTGTTTGCAGGTCAAGCTGGAATCAGACGAAGTACCCCAAGAACAGAGCGTAATTCCAATAATTCAGACGGGTTTGATTGATATCGGCATTCCAACTTTGGCGAGAGTGAAGATATTCGCCCAACAGAACGGCGATGATTTTCCGGAGTGGGAACAAGAGTTTGCTGTGGAAAAAGCGGAACCTGTACCGACAGAAATATCGGAAGTCATCGCGAATGAATCTGAAAATAATAATAATAATAATAAGCGGGTTGAGGTGAAAGCAGATAACTCATTATCGCTTCAAGAGGAATCAAAACAGCTATCTTTTTGGAAGCAGATGACCAAGAAGGCGAAACAAGCAGGGGACGCGATCGCAGATGCTACAGAACAAGCTCGTAAATCTTCCCTGGAAAAAGTTACAGAAGTTGGTGGCGGGATTTCAGGGATGACATCGGGTGCAGGTAAAGTAGCAACCGAAAGCGCAACAAACCTTTGGGGGGCAATTACTGAAGCTACCTTATCAGGTCAAGCAGTTTTCCAGAATGGGCCAGAATTTGGCGGTTCGATGGTCAATACCGCATTCCAAACGAGTAAGGTGGCGATCGAAACCGCTCAAGGTAACGCCATTGAATTGGGCGGTTCGATTGCCAATACAGCATCCCAAACGAGTAAGATGGCGATCAAAACTGCTAAATATACCGCTATGCAATCAAGCAAAGGAGCGGGCTATGTCGTACAAATAATTGAAAAGAGTCCTCTGCTAAAAAATCTAACCAAAGCGTTAAAGGTTGATTGGGTAGTCCATTTTATAGAAACAGTAGATATCGTCAAAGCTGAAACAGAAGTTCGAGAGTTACATCAGCAGTATCCCCAGGAAAAACCTGAACAAATTGCCCATCGGCTGATGTTAAAAAAAGCTTTAATTGCAGCCGGAAGCGGATTGGCGAGTAGCTTAATTCCTGGAACCGCACTGGCGATGTTAGGGGCTGATTTAGCTGCTACTACTGCATTATCCGCTGAATTAATTTATCAAATTGCTGCCGCTTATGGGTATGACTTGGAAGCTCCCGAGCGCAAAGGGGAAGCCTTAGCCATTTTTAGTTTATCGCTGGGCAGTAATTTAGCTATTGAAGCTGGTGTGGGTTTGCTAGGGAATATACCCTTAGCTGGAGCGGTAATTGGAGCCAGTAGCAATGCAGTGATCATGTATGCACTTGGATATGCTGCGTGCCATTTTTATCAAGAAAATTACCAGAATCCATTAACAATGGAAGCGACGATCGCAGAAACGCAAGTAGAAAGTCAAAAATATTTAGAAGAGGCGATCGAGCAACAATCCGTGATGGATCGGATTTTCGTTCATCTCATTTTAGCCGGTAATCCGGATAAAACTTGGGAACAAATTTTGCCGGAGTTACAAACCTTGAACTTAAGTCCAGTTTCACTAGAGGCGATCGGCAGCAATCTCCAATCACCAACGCCTTTAGAAACCTTGCTCGAACAAATCAATAGCGATTTTGCTATACCGCTTCTAGCGCAATGTCAAAAACTGGCTGAATTAGATGGCATCATTACACCAGAAGAAGCCAAGGTAATGGAGACGATTAACCAAAAGTTTAATCAGGAAATTCAGTCACTTGTACAACAGGAGTCCTAAATTTGGCTACAAATATTCTGAATGGCTGGCTTCCCTTTAGGGATTTCCTAGAACTTGCTCATCACCTCTATCCCCAGTAGAGGTGATTCACTTTCTCGCCCCTACATTTTAATGTAAATGATTTGCAGCAAACAGATTGTGGGTAAAAAATCATGACAAACCTATCTCATGAACAAACAGGGATTATCCGGACAGAACGAGGATTGACCATTGCCGGGACAAGGATTACTCTCTACGACATTATGGACTATGTGACGGCTGAATATCCCCCTAAGTTTATCAGGGGAT
>CAYUEH010000764.1:0-2739 GCA_964442465.1 uncultured Laspinema sp.
CTTGCAAGTCGGTAAACTATATTGACGTTGAATACTCATTCAACCTCCCCATCAAACAAACTGAACCACAACCGTTGCATCCCTGCTGTTCCGGTACAAAACAGTAATTCCCCGAGCAGTTCCATTGCCAGGTCATTTAACTTTTCATTGGTATTATAAATCGCTACCCCCGCACGGCGCGGATTCATCCGACTCCGGAAATGCGCCCGGAAACGTTCTAGGTAATGGGATAAGCGCAAATGATGCTCCAGGGGAATTTGTTTCTGTTGCAATTGCTGATAGTCCGTGAGCAACTGCCGAATCGTGACGGTCATCCTGCGAGCTAATTTACAGGCGATCGCCACCAATGCCTTGGCTTCTTCTAAGCTCAGGGGACGACGTTGACTATAGCGCCGCAGGGGATTCGTGCTGCGTAGCATCCAGAGGAACACCCGATTTTTAATAATATCTTGCAGTTGTTCTTCTTTGGCGACGGCTAAGATCGATTGAGATGCGTTCAGATCCAAGGCTTCGATCGCCAACAGCAGCAAGTCAATTTGCAACCGTGCGCGTCTGGGGCATCCCCGCCCGGAAAACCCGGGGGGTTCGGGCAGATGCTCTAAAATTATCGGAGTGGTCGTTTCGGGTGGATGGGTTGTTTGCATTACGCTTACCGGAGCATTCATTATAATTCGCCTTGATGGATGACTGACTTGAGTGCAATTGACCGCCAGGTTTCTTTCTCTAACTTTGATTTTAGTATTCACATAAAGGGTTCAGCTTTGATCTAGCAATCCCAACGATCCTGTTGCCTCACCTTTCACAGCAGAAGCAACCGCTACCGGGGAGAGCCCAAATTTTTTATTCTACCAATCCAGAGGCTTACCCCAAAAAAGATCCTGGGTTTTACCGGATTTGGGGACGGATGTCCCTTGAATAGGGTGACGGGGATGACGAACCCCCGGGCTGAGTTCCCCTGGGTAATAATGGTACGATTTAAAGCGCGATCGCACCCTTGCCGGTTTTATTGTAGCGATCGCCATCAGAGGCGATCGGTACTGTAGAGGGCAGACCCCCGGTTTCGGGGCCAATTCTTTGCCAATTCGTCACCAATCCGGTCTAAAACCGCGAAGTCCGGTCCCCTGATTTAAGACTAAACCCACCTCCTAGCCACTCTTTCATCTTCTAAACTTGTCTTGTATGGATATAAAATCTCTGGTTCGTGACATTTCCGACTTTCCTAAACCGGGCATTCTGTTTCGGGATATTACCACCCTCCTGCGAGACCCCCAGGGTTTACGGTATGCGGTGGATCTCATGACGGAAAAATGCGCCCCTCTCCAACCGGATTGCATCGTCGGCATGGAGTCTCGGGGGTTTCTGTTTGGGGTCCCTTTAGCTTATCAACTCGGCATCGGGTTTATCCCCGTTCGTAAACCCGGGAAATTACCCGCCCCTTGCCACGAAATTGAGTATCAGTTGGAATATGGCAGCGATCGCCTTTCCATGCACCAGGACGCCATCGAACCGGGGACTCGCGTCTTAATTGTAGATGACCTGATTGCCACCGGAGGAACTGCCGTTGCCACCACCCAACTTTTAGAACTCGCCCAAGCTGAACTCGTGGGCTTTTGCTTTTTAATTGAATTGCAAAATTTGAACGGACGACAACGACTCCCCAATGTCCCCATTCTAACTTTGATAGAGTATTAAATAGAGGATTAGAACTTTCCCGGGCTTAATTCTCCCTTCAGCTCTCGCGCTCTCCCTCACCGCCTGAACACCCTTTAGGGAATGAGCCACCGAACAATTATAGACCATCAAAATAAACTCTATGGCTACTACTAAAGCACCCTCCAGTCGCCAACGCCTAGACTCGGCAAAAAACAGCCTGACTAACGCCTTCACCAGCGAGACCTTTTTTTATGTAGTTAAGCGCTTATTACAAGCCTTATTAACCCTATTACTAGCCTCTGCGCTGAGTTTTTCCATTATTCAACTTGCCCCGGGGGATTACTTAGATACCTGGCGGCAAAATCCCCAAATTTCCCCGGAAACCTTAGATGCTTTAACCGCTAGATTCGGTCTTAATCGCCATCCGGTTGAACAGTATTTCCGCTGGCTGACCCAAATTATCACCCAGGGAGATTTTGGGTATAGTTTCAAATATCATCGCCCAGTCACCGAATTATTATGGGAACGCATCCCCAATACTCTGCTCTTATCCTTTTCTTCCTTAATCCTGACTTGGGCGATCGCCATTCCTCTGGGAATTATCAGTGCAGTTCGACAAAATACCCTCCTTGACAAGTTCTTACGCACCCTCAGTTACATGGGACAAGGGTTTCCCAGCTTCATTACTGCCTTGTTATTCCTGTTTTTAGCCCAGCGACTCTCTCCCCTCTTTCCCGTGGGCGGCATGACCAGTATTTATCACAATGAACTCACCCCCTTTGGCAAAGTTCTGGATATTGCTTGGCACATGATTTTACCCACTCTCGCCCTCTCAATTACCAGTTTCGCAGGATTGCAACGGATTACCCGGGGGGAATTATTAGATGTTCTTCGTCAAGACTACATTCAAACCGCCCGCGCTAAAGGATTGCCGGAAAATCGCGTCATTT
This sequence comes from uncultured Laspinema sp., assembly GCA_964442465.1. GTDB lineage: Bacteria > Cyanobacteriota > Cyanobacteriia > Cyanobacteriales > Laspinemataceae > Laspinema. The sequence continues at coordinate 2,604 of CAYUEH010000764.1, forward strand.
ACGTTCACGCCCTGAGAAATGCTATCAATCCCTTAATCACGATTTTGGGCTTTGAATTTGCCGGTTTACTCAGTGGCGCATTTATTGCGGAATTCTTCTTTAACTGGCCCGGTTTGGGACGGTTGATTTTAGATGC
>CAYUEH010000765.1:0-2736 GCA_964442465.1 uncultured Laspinema sp.
CTGAAGTCGTTACTACGAACCAAGAAAGATAACGACTGAAGTCGTTACTACGAACATTGAGGAAAATATGGTATTTCCCAGTTTGGAGAGGTACAGATTAGGATATGGATCTTGGGAGTGCGAGCATCTTGCTCGCTCTATATCTAAACAAATAATTCTATATCTAAACAAATAATTCTATAAAAATTAGCCCGCCTAAGCGGGCTTTATTTGTATCGTTTCACCCTGCATGGGTGTGGGCTTTTTTGGGCTATTTCCTCACCGTTACATTGGGATAGGTGATGACTTTGCCATTGGTGCGGGAGGGGGGTAATTGTTGTTGGGGGCGGGTGGGATAGGATGTTTTGCCATTGCCATTGGTGGGTTGTTCTTGGATTAAAACTTCCCGAATTAGGCGGGCTAACATTCTTTGGGCTAAGTCTCCAGCTATTTTTTGACCCATGCGTTGGGTTTCGGGTTTGATGAGGAAGGGGGCGAGTTTTTGGACGAATTCGGTGGTGTTGAATCCGGGGGTTTCTTGGACAATGGCCCAAATTCGTTTAATGCGCTCCATTTTCTCTTGGTCAACTGTGGTGAGGGCTGGTGTGGGTTTATTTCCCTTCCAGCCGACCCATTCTCGGAGGACGGAGGTGGCATTATTGAAGGCGTTGCGGGAGAGGTGATCGAGGCTTTTGACTAATTCTTCGACGAGGCGATCGCGAATAAATTCACCCCGGTCTGAAAACAGAAATTCTAAGGCTTGATTTAATCCCTGAGACAGGTCATAATCATCACTCTCTTTAGCATTTCTCAATAGGTTTTCTAATCGGTTCCACCGAAAGTCCCCATCTTTAAACAGTAGGTCTCTCAATGACCCGCGCAATTCTGGGGAGGGGTCGGTTAATAGGCGTTTAGCCACATAAGGATAGGCTTTACTCAGGACTTTAAAATTCGGATCAACATTAATCGCAATCCCTTCTAAGGTGACTAAGGAGCGAATAATTAAGGCATAATAGGCGGGGACCCGGAAGGGGTACTCGTACATGATTTCCGACAGTTGGTCGGTAATGCTCTTAAAGTTGAGTTCGGCGACGCTGGCACCGAGGGCGTTATTAAAAACGTTGGCGAGGGCCGGGATAATCGGGGTGAGGTCGGTTTCTGGGGTGAGAAATTCGAGTTTGACGTAATCTTTGGCGAGTCCTTCAAAGTCACGGTTGACGAGATGGACGACGGCTTGAATGAGTCCATATCGTTGATAGGGTTTAACCTCACTCATCATGCCGAAATCCAGATAGGCGAGTTTCCCATCTTGGGTGGCGAGGAGGTTGCCGGGGTGGGGGTCAGCATGGAAAAATCCATGTTCGAGTAATTGGCGCAGGGAACATTGGACCCCGACTTCAATTAGGTATTTGGCGTCGATGCCTTGGGCGGTGAGGGCGGAGATTTGGGTGAGTTTGGTGCCGTTGATCCACTCCATTGTGAGCACCCGACGTCCGGTATATTGCCAGTAAATTTTGGGGACGTAGATATCTTTGAGATGGCCGTAGAGTTGGGCAAAGCGTTCGGCGTTTTCTCCTTCTTTGTTGTAGTCCATTTCTTCATAGATGCGAGTGCCGAACTCGTCCATGATGGCGACTAGATCGCTGCGAACTTGTTTGACGTTTTTTTGCACCCAGATTGCCAGTTGCCGTAAGACATAGACATCGAGTCCCATGCTTTCGGCGAGTCCAGGGCGTTGGACTTTGATGGCGACGGTTTCGCCGGTTTTGAGTTTACCTTTGTAAACTTGGCCGAGGGAGGCGGCAGCTACGGGGTCTGGGGTGATTTCGGCATAGATGGCGGAGGGTTGATCGCCGAGTTCTTCTTCGATAAATTGGTAGGCGAGTTCGTTGGGAAAGGGGGGTAGCTGGTCCTGGAGTTTAGCGAGTTCTTCTAAATACAGGGGCGGCACGAGGTCGGGGCGCGTGGAGAGGGCCTGTCCGACTTTAATGAATGCGGGCCCTAATTGAGTTAGGGTGACTCGCAGTTTTTCGGCGCGTTTGCGTTCGTTTTGTTTGACGCGACCCCATTTTTTATCCCGCCAGATGCCAAAGGCGAGGGTGAGCAGGGGCCACAAAATGGCAAATCTGCGCCTCCAGACTTGCACCGGGCGATCGCGATAGAGTTCGGTGATGGCAACGGGGTCGTACAACAGCGCATTGCTGTCTGAGTAAGGTGCGCCGGATTTGAGGGGGACCCGTTCGGTGGAGGCGGAATCGATGTCCACGGTGACTGGGGGATTGTTGACCCGTTCGGGAAAGGGGGATAAACCGGGAGATTGTTCCGGGACGGTATCAGGTTGAAATTTGACGGAGGGAGGAGAAACGGTCTTTGTATCCATGTATTCGAGACCCACTTACGGAACCATGTTAACTATTGTAACAATTCCGTCGCGGTCTGCTCAGAACTGGCTCGGGATCTCAGTCCGAGGAATGAGGAAGTTCAGGTGGCAGTCGCCTGCAATCTTTCGCGGGGATAACGACGGAACGCCAGGGGAGATTCAACTAAACCAGCAGGAGTCCCACGCTCTAATCTTTGATTGAGCGTCGGGAGGAATGCTGGGTAGAGTTTGGGGTTCGATACCCCACACTCTGCAAAATAGTATGTAATTATATACATTGATAACGTTTACCACTTAAAAAATGAGTCAGGTACTTACGGTCTCTTGTAAATTGATGGTTACACCACAGCAGGTTGAAAAACTTGATGCGGTGCTTG
>CAYUEH010000766.1:0-1058 GCA_964442465.1 uncultured Laspinema sp.
TGGTGGGGGTTTGGTACTCGGTTTCATCGAATGCTTGGTTCTCTTGCTGACAAGCTGGTAACAATAGGGCCAACAGTCCCAAAGCTAGAGCACTGGTCCGAACGCCGCCTTTTATCTCGTTAATAATCATAATTTTTTTGGCTCCTAATTTACTGAATGACCCTCTCATCGAAGAAATGGCTGAAATTAATTTCTGGCAATTCTCGCTTTGAGGGTCTGCACTGACTATTTGTTTGTTATGTGACCTCATAATAAGAAGAATAACCCGGCGATCGCCTCTATCCATAGAGGAGTTTAACCCTCTACCCAATTAGGTATTAAACTGAGCAAAAATGAACTCGCGCCATTCCCAGGGGCGAATCTGGTTTAAATAGTTTGTCACCAAAATGACCAAATTTCAACCTCACTCAGTTCACACCAGCAAAATTTAAAAAATTTTATAGAATAAAAGGATACTGTAAACCTGACTTAGTTTTTTGAATTTCAAATTAAATTAATATGCCACAATATTTTGGAAAACTTCCCACAACAGAACAGCCTTGGACCCGCCTCCAGTCTGTGCAATCAGTCAAGGAACTTGAGAACCACATTTACTTCAATTGTGGAAGTCAAACCCTGGTGATTAACGCCCTCGCCCCCAATCTAATCCGAGTGCGAATGTCCCCAACTGGAGCACTATCTCACCCGCGATCGTGGGCCGTAACACAGGAGGAGAATTGGCCTGATGTGGCGTTAACAGTCCAGCAACATCCCGACTCTACAGAAATCATCACGGACCGGATGCGGGTGGCAGTCGCCCACCATCCCTGTCGTCTCACTTGTTTTGACCTCCAGGACCAACCCTTTGCCCAAGATATCGAATCGGGAATAAGCTGGCGACAAGGGGCCGTTGCCAACTGGAAAAAAATCGAAGTGGGGGAACATTTCTATGGGTTCGGAGAACGCACAGGACTGTTAGATCAGCGATCGCAAGTCCGAACCAACTGGACCACCGATGCCCTAGATTATGATATCCTCACCGATGAAATGTATCAGGCCATTCCCTTCTTCATGGCCCT
>CAYUEH010000766.1:1158-2717 GCA_964442465.1 uncultured Laspinema sp.
ATTCCCTGCGATGTCATTCACTTAGATATCGACTATATGCGCGGATATCGCGTCTTTACCTGGAGTCCGAAACGTTTCCCAGACGCTGCCCAACTGATTGCCGATTTGCGTGAGAATGGGTTCAAAACCGTCACCATTATCGATCCAGGGGTGAAATATGAACCCGAGGGAGATTATCCCGTTTTCGATGAAGGACGCGATCGCGACTATTTCGTTCGCAACCCCGATGGATCAATCTTTCACGGGTATGTGTGGCCGGATAAAGCAGTGTTCCCAGATTTTTTAAACCCTGATGTCCAACAGTGGTGGGGAGACTGGCACAAAACCCTCACAGATATCGGCGTGGCGGGAATTTGGAATGACATGAACGAACCGGCGATCGAAAACCGTCCCTTTGGAGATGACGGCCATAAAATTTGGTTCCCCTTAGATGCACTCCAAGGACCGCCAGAAGACCGCGCCACCCATTTAGAAGTGCATAATCTCTATGGTCAGATGATGGCGAAATCCTGCTATCAAGGGTTGCGACAACATCGACCGAATCAGCGATCGTTTGTGCTAACGCGATCGGGATTTGCCGGAATCCAACGCTGGTCATCCGTCTGGATGGGGGATAATCAATCTCTCTGGGAACATTTGGAGATGTCCCTGCCGATGTTATGTAATATGGGCTTATCCGGCGTCGCCTTCGTCGGCTGTGATATCGGCGGATTTGCGGGCAATGCCACCGCTGAACTGTTTGCCCGATGGATGCAGGTGGGAATGCTCTATCCCCTAATGCGGGCGCATTCAGCATTAAATACAGCCCGTCATGAACCCTGGGTATTTGGCGATCGCGTCGAACGCATCTGTCGCGACTACATCGAATTACGCTATCAGTTGCTCCCTTACTTGTATAGCTTATTCTGGGAATCCGCCACCACCGGAGCACCGATTTTACGCCCTTTGCTCTATCATTTCCCCACCGAACCCCAAACCTATCAAATTCACGACCAAGTAATGCTCGGACCCTCCCTCATGGCCGCCCCAGTGTATCGTCCCGGCGTCCAATGTCGGGCGGTTTATTTGCCTTCAGGCGTTTGGTATAATTGGTGGACCGGAGAGCAACACCAAGGACCGGGATATATTTTAGCCGATGCACCCTTGGAACGAATGCCCCTGTTTGTTCCCGCCGGGGCGATTATCCCAATGGGTCCAGTGATGCAATATACCGACGAACGTCCCCTAGATGCTCTCACAGTGCGAGTCTGGCCAGTAACAGGTTTGGAAACCTTGCACAAAACCTTTGTCCTCTATGAAGATGATGGTCAGAGTTTAGACTATGAAACCGGCAGTCAGGCAATAACAACCTATACATTACAGCAATCTGCACGAGAACTGGTCTTCAATATCTCCGCCCGCACAGGAAATTGGACCCCACCCCCCCGAGAGGTAGTGATTGAAGTCCTAGGATTTGGAGAACAGCGCTTCATGGATGACGGAGGCGATCGGCAGTTACGCTTCCTACTCTAACAGCACCTCCAGTCCCCTCCCCTTAGCAAGGGGAAGACTAAAGTGAG
>CAYUEH010000767.1:0-2714 GCA_964442465.1 uncultured Laspinema sp.
TAGGTTTTTTATTCAGAAAAATAGAGAGAACATATCCAAGGTTACCGGAGCCATTCCCGCTCTAGGCATCTCCCATCATAAAAGCTCTATCATCCTTCGGGTTCCACCGGGATTAAAGTTCGTGGTCCGGGGTCTAACCTATCAGGAAAACATGGGCTTGAAGGGTTAAAATTTCTCCCATTAAACCCCTCGATTCAAAACTCTATATTACCCATTTTTATGCTATTATTTGGTCGATTTCCGACTTATTTGTTCGCGACAACCGCAGCCGTGGCGATGACCTTCGGTCTACGGATGACCCTGGCCCTCCCTGTGGTGGCGAGTCGCTCCTTAGCTCCGGAACAGGTGAATGCGATCGCCTCCCAAACTACGGTAATTATTGGACAAGGATTACAAGAAGGAGACATCGAAGCCCGCCAAGAATGGAATCCCGGATCCGGGGTGATTGTCGCCCGGGATGGCAATACTTACTCGGTCTTAACCGCCCTCCATGTCGTCAGAACCCGCGAAGTGGTTTATGGGGTCAGGACCAGTGACGGTAAAGTCTATCAGGTGGATGATGTGGATACCCACACTAATATTATCCCCCTAGGAGAAGAACTAGGGGAGTTCGGCGAGACGATTCAGGGACTCGATCTGGCGATCGTCACCTTTACCAGCACTCAGGACTATCCCATTGCCGTGATGGGTGAATCTGACCACATCGATCGCGGGGAACCTGTCTATATCTCCGGTTGGCCCAATCCTGACGACGATAGCGCCCGTCGAGTCCGCGAGTTCCGAGAGGGAAATCTTACGGACATTGCCAATCCTCCCTCGGATGATGGGGGATACAGCTTGCTCTATACCAACGAGACGAAGCGGGGGATGAGCGGAGGACCCGTTTTTAACCAAGATGGCGAGTTAGTCGGCATTCACGGACGGGGACGCGCTCAGGAAGACCGCTATTGTGTCGATCCCCAGTTAAGCCAAAACAATAGTTGCGGGATTCAAACCCTGCATTTTATCGATCGCGTCCAACGGGAGCAACTGGCCCTCTCGTTTGCAGAACCTCCAGTGGATCTAGAGGCGATCGCCCACGGTCTAACCAATATGGAACAGGCGGACACCATCGAAGATATTTATAAAGATTTTACCTTCTTGCGATCGCTCCTGCGGGATGGCCCCTCTGGAGGTTGTTCCAGCCTCTTACTCGGAGAACCCTGTAATTGAGATCCTCAGTAATTTCCCCATTTTGAGGCGGGTTCCTAGACAATGGGATGGTACACACCCTACCCCATTTCCCTCCTTTATGTGGCATTTTATCCCAGAGACCTTATCCACAGCTTGTTTTATCTGACTCGCATGAAAACCGCGATTGCTGGCGTTGTCGTCTTTCTCCTCACGTTGCCCTCCATTAGGGCAACCGCTTCTCCTGCCTTGATACTCAGGGGAGAACCCTCCCAGGCAGAGGACTGGCAACTGCTTCACCCTCCCACAGAAAGTCCCAACGCCCCAGCAAACACCCACACCCTTAAGGACTCTGTTGCCGAATCAAGAAAGAGACCTCTCCCCAAACCCCTCCCCTACGAGGGGAGGGGCTTTGATTCTCCCCCTGACCTCGTAGGGAAGGGGGTTGGGGGGTTAGGTCTCCCTGTAACCAGCAGAATCCTTAACGGGGGGGCTATACACACGCCTGCCTACTCCGTCTCCTTGAGAAAACAGGTCTTGGATAACCGGATTGGTGAACAGGACACTGTTTCGGACTCCTTGAGGAATAATAGTCCGGTTCTCTTGTCTCAAGACTCTCCAAATTCCCCCCTATCTGAACAGTCGTCTCCTGTCAACGGGACTCTAGACAATCCGGACCCGCTTTTTCCCCTCTCTCAGGGACTTCTGGATGGGGACCCAATGGCGCAAACGACCTCTGTCTCCCAACTCTCCGATGTCCAACCCACGGACTGGGCATTTCAAGCCCTCCAATCCTTGATTGAGCGCTACCGTTGTATTCAAGGCTATCCCGATGGGACGTTTCGGGGAAATCGGGCTTTAACCCGCTATGAGTTTGCTGCCGGGTTGAATGCCTGCCTAGAACGGATCAATGAGCAGATCGCCAGTGCCGGGGAAGTGATTTCCGGCGATGATTTAACGGCCCTGGAACAATTGCAACGGGAATTTGCCGCAGAATTGGCAACGTTACAAGGGCGGGTGGACAATTTAGAGCTGCGATCGGCTGAATTAGAGTCGCAACAATTTTCCCCCACGGCGGTGCTCGGGGGAGAAGCAATTTTTGCCTTAACTGGCGGGACTGGGGGAGAACCGCCAGGAGAGGGAGAGAATAATCTGGTGTTTTCTTATCTCGCTCGTGTCGGGGTGGTGGCGTCTTTTACCGGGAGAGATCGACTCCGACTAGAGTTATCTTCGGGCAATTTTAGCGATCGCGGTTTTGCCAATCCAGAATCTTTTAATACGGATATGGCATTGCTGTCTTATCAAGGCGGATTTGGCGATCGCGTGGTTTTGGATAAGTTAGAATATCGCTTTGCTGTTAGCGATCGGGCGGTGGTGACTTTCCGTCCCGTTGGCTTTAGTTTAAGTAGTGTTCTGACGGCTAACTCCGGCTATTTTGATGCCGGTCGAGGTGCCCTGTCCCGGTTTGCTGAAGCGAGTCCGATTTTTAAAATTGGCAGTCTCGATGCCGGTGCCGGGGTGGATTGGTTGGTGAGCGATCGCGT
>CAYUEH010000768.1:0-2713 GCA_964442465.1 uncultured Laspinema sp.
ATCTCCCCCATCTCCCCCATCTCCCCCATCTCCCCCATCTCCCCCATCTCCCAATCTCTAGGATTTTAAAACGCGAATAAACTCCAAGGGGAGTCCATCGGTATCGGCAATGAAGGCGACTTCGTAGAGACGATCGCCGATTTGTTGCTGAGTAGGTTCCAGCAACACCTTCAATGGGGATAAATCTGGATGGGTTTCCGTTGCTTCCAAAACCTGCTGTTGCAACTGTTCTAACCAACTCGGTAGATCTGAAGTGGAGTCGGTCAGGTCAAAGGATAGATGATAATAGCCGGTGTAATGCTCATCTCCAAAAGCATCGGCAGCGGGGCGGGGTTCGGGGATTTGGATCAGTTCAATGCGTCCATTTAAGCCGGACATCCAACAGGCGAGGGTAATGCCTGCGGTAAATCGTTCGCAAACTGTAAATCCGAGGAGGGAATAAAAGGCGATCGCCCGATGAATATTCGCCGTCCGGATCGAAACGTGGTGCATCTTCCCTGCCTTAGATGGAGTTACTCAAACAATCGGAAATAAGGATAGCGGATTGGAACCCCCGGTTCCTTTTCTAGCTCAAAATTAATCACTTCCCAACAAGGTTCCACCGCCGCCTCCGGGCTGAATTCCACAGGTAACCCATAGAGTCGGAGTTTTGCCGAATCTGGCTGACCCCGCCAAGGAGAACTGCGTTCGAGGTAGGACCCTATTAGGTTCTGATAGCGTTGGGCAATAATCACTTGAGTTGCCCGATAACCTTGAGTGTAGAGGCGATCGAGGGCTTCATGGATTTCAAAGCGAATCCCATCGGGATGGGTATGTTGCCGATACCACTCCTTATTCCACTGACGCCAATGCCGTCCAGACTGGAGGTGAATCAGTTCCCCGGTATTCGGGTTGGCTTCAAATGCACCATGACGCTGACACAAATAAGTATCCGTCAGAGTCAGGGCCGGGATCGTCTGACGACAGTGCGGACACTGAATCTCTGGGCCGAAGATAGGATACTGCGAAGCTAAATTGATCATGCTATTGGGGGCCAACTTGCTGGGGTTAGGTGCGCCAGGGATTTTGGGTCTATTATAGCTAGGGAGACCTGGGTATTGCTTACAATTTATGGGGATTCCTTAAATAAGGCAAGCTCAATTGTGACAAATCTCAATCAACCTCTCAGGGTTTCCTCGAATTATTGGCCGATGCCGGATCTGTCTCCTGCGGCTTTTGTTGCTCCCAATGCGACGGTGATGGGCTCGGTAGAGGTCGGTCCCGGGGCGAGTATCTGGTATAGTGCCGTGGTGCGCGGTGATGTGGAAAAAATTATCATTGGCGCGAGTAGCAATATTCAAGATGGAGCGGTTTTACATGGAGACCCCGGAAAACTGACGGTTTTAGAAGAGTTCGTGACCGTGGGTCATCGGGCGGTAGTGCATGGGGCCTATATTGAACGCGGCTGTTTGGTCGGGATTGGTGCCGTGGTGATGGATGGGGTGCGAGTGGGAACTGGGAGTACGATTGGGGCTGGGGCAGTCGTCACGAAGGATGTTCCGCCTTATACCCTGGTGGTGGGCATTCCGGCTAAACCCCTGCGTACTGTATCGGAAGCGGAAGCGGCTGAATTGATTGAACACGCAAGGCGCTATGAGCAGTTGGCGTTGGTTCATGCTGGCAAGGGGACGGATCTGGGCTTTAGGGTGGCCGATTCCTAGGACGCCGGTTCAGTTCAGGACAACAATACCTGCGCCTATTTAATGGCCACTGGCCTCTGATGAATGTTGATGGATACAGCCGACCAACTGGATAAGCGTTTCAAAACCTGACCCCATAAAACTCGGTCAGGTTTTTCCTTAATAGGATAAATTTACCCTAAAAAATCAAAGATTCGCCGCATTAGTCCCCCGGTATCCTTAAATACTCATATAGCGGTTCCCGGACTGATGAGGTACTTTTCAAAGCCCCTCTCCCGTTCTGGGAGAGGGGTTTGGGGTGAGGGTCTGTACCTTATGGAGATGAGAAGCGCTATAAAGTCTTCTCATCCCCAAAATTGTTGATCATCTCTAAAGTTAATTTCAAGTTTACATTCTCATGAATCATAATCAATTGTTTTTCATCACTTAAGTGCAAATCCCTGGAGAAAAATTTACATAACTTTTGCTTGCAGTCTAATGGTTTTTTTGACTAGGATCACAACATTCAAAGATTGGGAAAATTCTTTGTGCAGAAGAGTGGCTTGATAAATCTCCGTCGTGATTTGGGTTTTATCCGTTATTTTCTTTCCAAAAAATTAGCGGGAATTTCACCAATTCTTACCCTATAGCAATCCTGGCCTGCCGTTGTGGAAGACGTCGGCGTCCCCCAACCGTTGGCGGCCCAAAGCGTCCGATGAGACACCGGGTGAGGTATAAATCCTGCAAGGAATGCTATATAGCAATTCCCATGTTGAACCCTAACTAAAAATCAAGCGAAAAAAGATAAACCCGGAACTGGCTTTCCATATAAACTGGAAAAAAATCGGTCAATACCGTGAGTTTCTTTTCCAGCTTTGGTGACAATCATTTCATCGCCCGCGAACAACTAAATGTGATCTTTGTTGAACAAATGCTCTCGAAAAAATACCCACAACATTGTGATCCAAGGTAACACCCTGTGAAAGAACCGTTGTACCTTGGGATAACTGCCCCCACCTGGGGGCAAACGAGAAATTCCCAACAGGGTCACTAGG
>CAYUEH010000769.1:0-2702 GCA_964442465.1 uncultured Laspinema sp.
TAGGTTTTGTAAAACCTGGGTAATTTGCTGAACTCCATCGGCTAATTCATCTAACCCGATCGCCTGGGTATTGTCCCAGACTCCCTGAAGCAAACTCTGATAATTTTCTACTTGCGAGTCGATGAATACAAGTGTTTTGGACACCGACATTCCACCCTTGTCTGGGTTTTTAATCACATCAAAATCAATCGCCATCTGGACTACTCCAAACCTTACTTTTTTTGGGGTAGATACCAGCCCTGATTGAAAAAAGCGATCGCCCTAAAAATACCCACATGATTTTTTGACTGCTTTTTTCCTTAATATTTCTTCAAGCCTCTTCAGATAAAACCGGATTCTCTGCGGAAAGATTAAGGGATGACCCTAGTTTTTGGAGACTTGGTAAATTAAGATAGGTCTTTTCTTCAAACTTAGTTCCCCCAACAAACGGCAGCAAAATATCAGCCCTCTCAACACCTTGAGGATAGGCTGAAAAAAGTAATCAAAATAAATCAAAGCCTCCGAACTAATTGTCTTTGTTAGTCGTTGAAATTGGAATTTTAAAAAATAAGATACTAAAAGTTATAAAAATCCCCCTAGATTGAATAACCCTGAAAAACCTCAAAAATTTATGGTTGACAACGAGCCGTTTTCCTCCGGTTAAAAAATAATCCTCAATCGAACAACTGAGGAGTTTAAATCCTCCTTTAACCGGAGAAAAAATGACCACAATCCATTCGACTAGGGGCCTGAATTAAAAGTTCCCCTGAAGGGGGTTGGATGCCTTAAAAAACTCCAGACAAAACCGACCTAAATTCCTGCTTCTTTGCCCGATACCCCTATACCTCTCGACGGATTGTCCCAATCTAGCCTTGCTAAAATGGGCTGAAAAAACCGGACCCGCAATCAGTAGAGGGGTCTCTTTCCCCGGACCCCAGCAGCGCCCACCCTGAACCCGAGTCTACCCCGTCACCGATCATGCCTCACCTCTGCTTGTACGGTTTATACGAATTAGCACTCGGCACCATAGAGTGCTAAATTTTCTACTTGGAGCAGATTGAGAAACCGACACTATGGCAAAAATTATTTCCTTTAACGAAGAATCCCGTCGGGCGCTGGAACGCGGGGTCAACGCCCTGGCTGATGCCGTCCGAATCACGATGGGACCGAAAGGACGCAACGTGGTGCTAGAAAAGAAATATGGCGCACCAGATATCGTAAATGATGGGATCACCATCGCTAAAGAAATCGAATTAGAAGACCCCTTGGAAAACACGGGGGCCAAACTCGTGCGGGAAGTCGCCGCCAAAACCAAAGACATTGCCGGTGATGGCACCACCACCGCCACGGTCCTCGCCCAAGCGATGATTCGCGAAGGCTTAAAAGTCGTGACTGCTGGTGCAAATCCGGTTTCAGTCCGCCGTGGGATTGAAAAAACCGTCGCCTATTTGCTAGAAGAAATTCAATCTTTGGCTAAACCCGTCGAAGGGGACGCGATCGCCCAAGTTGCCACCGTATCCGCAGGCAATGACGAAGAAATCGGTCAGATGATCGCATTGGCGATGGATAAAGTCACCAAAGATGGCGTGATCACCGTCGAAGAATCCAAGTCCCTCACCACGGAACTGGATGTCGTCGAAGGGATGCAGCTCGATCGCGGCTATATCTCCCCCTACTTCGTTACCGACAACGAACGGATGATCGTCGAGTTTGAAAACCCGGCAATCCTAATTACCGACAAAAAAATCAGTTCCATTCAGGACCTCGTCCCCATCCTGGAAAAAGTGGCCCGCGCCAGCAAACCCCTCTTAATCATCTCTGAAGATGTCGATGGCGAAGCCTTGGCAACCTTAGTGGTGAATAAAGCGCGGGGTGTCTTAAACGTCGCGGCTATCAAATCCCCCGGATTTGGTGAACGCCGTAAAGCGATGCTGCAAGATATCGCCGTCCTCACCAATGGTCAGATGATTTCCGAGGAAATCGGTCTGAGTCTGGATACCGCCACCCTGGATATGCTGGGAACCGCCCGTAAGGTGACCATCACCAAGGAAAGCACCACCATTGTGGCGGATGCCGATGACAAAAACAAAGAAGCGATTCAAACCCGCATCGGTCAAATTCGCAAAGAATTAGACAGAAGCGATTCCGACTACGATAAAGAAAAACTCCAAGAACGGATCGCCAAACTCGCCGGGGGTGTCGCCGTAATTAAAGTGGGCGCTCCTACGGAAACGGAACTCAAAGAACGCAAACTGCGGATCGAAGACTCCCTGAATGCCACCAAAGCAGCCGTGGAAGAAGGTATCGTTCCCGGTGGCGGAACCACCCTGATTCATCTGGTCAGCAAAATTGAGGCCCTCAAAGCGAGTCTCAATGATGAAGAAATCCTCGGGGCTGATATCGTCGCCAAAGCCTTAGAAGCACCTGTGCGTCAAATTGCAGATAACGCCGGTGTGGAAGGAACGGTGGTGGTGGAAAAAGTGCGGGAAAGTGCCTTTAATGTGGGCTACAACGCGCTGACGGGTGAGTATGTGGATATGATTGCTGCGGGCATTATCGACCCGGCTAAAGTGGTGCGATCGGCCTTGCAGAATGCGGCTTCGATCGCCAGCATGGTCCTAACCACGGAAGCCCTCGTTGTTGAGCAGCCTGAACCGGCTGGTGCCATGCCTGACATGGGCGGCATGGGCGGCATGGGCGGCATGGGCGGCATGGGCGGCATG
>CAYUEH010000770.1:0-2700 GCA_964442465.1 uncultured Laspinema sp.
GGAACTTCTCCCCCTACCCAATTACCGATAGTTGGTAAACTGTAACGCTACCGGCCAATCTTCTTGTTTAATCAACTGCATTGCTTCTTGCAAGTCATCTTTCGACTTACTAGAAACCCGCACCGCATCCCCTTGAATTGAGCCTTGAACCTTCTTCAACTCATCCCGAAGTAACTTCGTGATTTGTTTACCCACCTCTTGGGCGATGCCTTTTTTGAGCTTAATCACCTGACGAATCCGGTTACCACTGGCGGATTCCTCCTTGCCATAGTCGAAAATCTTTAACGATAAATTCCGCTTGACTGCTTTTTGTTGCAGCACCGAATGAACCGCATCTAGCGTCATGTTGCTATCGGTATTGATGACAATTTCATCATCTCCGAGTTCAACCGTGGTATTGGTATTTTTCAGGTCGTAACGACTGGTAATTTCCCGATTGGTTTGGTCAATCGTATTAACGAGTTCCTGGCGATCGAAATCGCTGACAATATCAAAAGAATAGGTTGAAGCCATGAATAAAACGTGACTAATTATCCGTACAACTACAAATTACTAGAACATCAAACCACTCGAAGAGGGGGACAAACTGCCAGTGCCAGATATCAGCGATCGCCTCCGTTAGTTCGCCTCGCAACGTTCTTCAGGAAAGTGGACGAATCGAGTAGCCTCGGGGCCATTGCCTGGGAGTCCTTAAACAATAACTGACCTAGGCAACGGCAGTTTTATCTCTTCTTCGCCGGGGAATTTTAGAGTAAAACGGGAGCAAACACAAGCGGATCCAAACGCCAAATGGGAAATCCGATCGCAGGGTCAAGCCTAGGTAAACGAGGATGCCCTTAATCAAAATAGAACAACGTCACGAGTCGGCGCTGTTCCTCCGCATCCTGACAAGTTTGCAGCAGCGTGTGGCTATCATGGAACGCAAAGCAGATTAACTGCTGACAACGAGAGACAATTTCCAAATTGCACAAAGCACTGGCTTCGGCTAAAGACAAATGGTCATTCGCGGGATTTTCCACCAAGTGGATCACCTTTTCGAGTTGCTTGCGCGACTCTCGGGGTTGACGATCCAGGCTTTGGGGGAGAATTACCGTCAGCATATTAGGATCTGCCTTCATCGCGCCTTTAATCGCAGCAGAATTAGTGCCCGTGGCACCGGAGGTCAGAATTCGATTCCCTTCCAAGACCAAAGCATAGGTCATCCGCTCAATGAGAGCTTGGTGGGTAATCGGAACATGACGGGAACCCAAGAGGGAAATCCGTTTAGAACCCGTTTGCTGGATCGAGGCCAGTTCTTGCGCCAGAGTATCGATCCCGGGTGATGTGTCTATTGATTGACTCAAAGACGGTATGAAATAACTAGAACAACGCAGTTATTTTAGCAAAGATAAGACCAAGTACGATAAATAGATGGAAAATAGCCATGAAAACTATTAGCAAACCGGAAAACAAGCAGAAAAGTTGGGCAAGGGCGATCGCCACCCCCGCCCAAGAATTTCCCTCCACTCCCCTCAAAATCATCGCCGGAACCCTCCCCCCCGGATTGCGCGGAGCCCTGTACCGCAATGGTCCAGCCCGACTCACCCGAGGGGAAAACCGCGTGGGACATTGGTTTGATGGGGATGGAGCAATTTTAGGTGTTCATTTTACCGGCACAGACAGCCGCGCCCTTTATCGCTACGTCCAAACCGCCGGATATCAAACGGAAGAAGCCGAGGGCCGCCTGCAATTTGCCGGATATGGCACTCTCCCCCCGGGACCTATCTGGAAACGATTAGGCAAGGGAATGAAAAATCCCGCCAACACCTCGGTAATTGCCCTCCCGGACAAACTCTTGGCCCTTTGGGAAGGGGGACATCCCCACGGATTAGATTTAGAAACCCTAGAAACCTTCGGACTGGACAACTTAGGCGGATTGGCACCAAACTGGGGCTATTCCGCCCACCCCAAACGGGACCCCCAAACCGGGGAAATCTATAATTTTGGCGTCTCCCCGGGAAAAAACGCCCAACTGCACGTTTACCGCAGCAACAACCAGGGCCAAATCCAACAACAGGCGGCATTTGACCTAGAGGGAATGCCCCTGATTCATGATTTTGTGATGGCGGGACCCTATTTAATTTTTGTGATTCCCCCGGTACGGATGTCGGCGTTACCCGTCCTGTTGCACCTGAAAAGTTTTAGCGACTCGTTAACCTGGCATCCCGAGTTAGGGACTCAAATTTTAGTGATTGACCGTTCTAGTTTAGAACTGGTGAGTCGGGGGGAAGCGGAACCCTGGTATCAGTGGCATTTTGGCAATGGTGCAGTGAATGGCAGTGGAGAGATTAGCTTAGATGTGGTGCGCTATCAGGATTTCCAGACGAATCAATATCTCAAAGAGTTTGCCACCTTGGAGACGGAGACAGCCGCCAAAGGGACCCTCTGCCGAGTCCGAGTGAATCCCCAGACTGGAAAAGTGATGGAGACAGAGACGATGATAGATCGCCACTGTGAGTTTCCCTCGGTAGATTTCCGAGAAGTGGGACAGGAGTGGCGCTATACCTATTTATCCTTGCATCGAGAGGGGGTGGAGTTAGGGAGAGAACCCGTGGGGGCGATCGGGCGGTTCGACTATCAAACCGGCCATCTAACCGAGGCCCCTATTCCAGAGAACTGTTATCCGAGTGAACCGATTTACGCACCAGATGGCGATCGGGC
>CAYUEH010000771.1:0-2696 GCA_964442465.1 uncultured Laspinema sp.
GGCATGACGGGCATCGGTTCTGGTTTCAACAAATCCGTTAACATTTCTGCGGGGGGTTGCTGATAAGGCCATGCAAAGGCATGACGAAATGCCGCTTCTTGACAGGCTTGCATCTGGCGAAAATCAATAATATCGTGAGTTAATAGACTTTCGTACTCAAAGGGTAAGCGCATATCATGTAATCCGGCATTATCCGTACAAATCGCAATATCAACCCCGGCATCAAAGCAGCGGTCAAAGACGATTTTGAGGTCCTGGAAATCCTGCAAGGTTCCGGTTTTAAAATAGGTGGTGGGACAGACTTCTAAACATTGTCCGCGACGGGCGACTTCTGGTAATAATTCCGGATGTTTTAAGGGAATTTGAATGCCATGTCCTATGCGCATTAAGTAGGGGAGGAGTTCCGGATGGCATCCGTCGGGGGTTTCGTAGAGGTGGCCGGTGGTATTTATACCCAGGCTGCGGGCATAAGCGTAGAGTTTGACAAATTCATCGAGGCGATCGCCATAATGATTGTCTCCTCCCGCTACATCGATCGCACAGACATACTGAGGCATCTGACTCGCCAACTCCACGATCGCCCGATTCACCTCATCCGGCAGTCGCGAATGCAGACAGAGAATTTGGCGGGTGACGATGGGATATTCCGCTAACTCGGACGCCTTGCCGACAACTTCCACAATCTCTGCCATGCGATCGATTCGCTGCGATTGACTCAAATCATGGGGAGTCCGCAGATAGGGGGTATAACGCAGTTCTAAATAGGCCAGATTCTCAAAAATATAGGCCCCCCGAATCAACCGATAGATAAAATAGGGCAGAGTTTCGACGCTTTGGACATTTTCCACCAGGGTGTGGAGTTCTAAATACTCATCGAGGGTATCCCGGGGTTTCGTGTAAAACTCTTCAAACCCTGGATATTCAGGAAACCGCAGCGCCAGTTCGCGATCGTGGCGCTGAAAATATCGCCATAGAACCCGAGGCACCACCGAACCTCCTAGATGTCGGTGCAGTTCAGCATATAAAGCCACAGCAGCTTCTCCTCTTGTGGATGGGTGAGGGGTCAATGAGTTCGGAGAGCTAATTAGATCTAGACTATCGAAAAGATGCACTCCGAGTCAAGCCCATTACGTTATATTTTAGTTTGCTTTTTCGGAAACGGAAAATTTAACAAAAATTTATTTGACAAGTGGGACGGTACCTGGAGATAATTGTGGATTGTGTAAACTTTAGCAAAAAAGACCCTTGGCTAACGTCGTTGTAATCGGTGCCCAGTGGGGCGATGAAGGAAAAGGCAAAGTTACCGATCTGTTAAGCAAATCGGCAGATGTTGTAGTCCGTTACCAAGGGGGGGTCAACGCCGGTCACACGGTAGTAGTCAAGGACCAAACCTTCAAACTGCACCTGATTCCCTCTGGTATCCTTTATCCAGAAACCGAATGTATCATTGGTTCAGGAACCGTCATCGATCCAAGAACTTTAATTGAAGAACTCGATCGCCTCGAAGCGCTCAATATTTCTACCCAGAACCTGATGATTTCCCAGACGGCTCATGTGACGATGCCGTACCATCGCCTCATCGATCAGGCATCGGAGGAGCGTCGGGGAAACCACAAAATCGGCACAACCGGGCGCGGAATTGGCCCGACTTATGCCGACAAATCCGAACGGATTGGGATTCGCATTTTAGATTTAATCGACCCAGAGGGGCTACGCAAGCAACTCAATTGGACGATTAACTACAAAAACGTGATTTTGGAGAAATTGTACGATCTGCCTCCCCTTGACCCAGAGGCGGTGATTGACGAGTACGAGCAATACGCTCAACGTCTGCGTCCTCATGTCGTGGATGCCTCCCTGAAAATTTATGACGCGGTTCAAGAACGGCGCAATATTTTATTTGAAGGGGCGCAAGGGACCCTGCTGGACCTGGATCATGGGACTTACCCTTATGTCACCTCGTCCAACCCGGTAGCGGGTGGGGCCTGTGTGGGAGCCGGAGTCGGACCGACGATGATCGATCGCGTGATTGGTGTGGCGAAAGCGTACACGACGCGGGTCGGTGAAGGGCCTTTCCCCACGGAAATGACCGAAGGCATCGGAGATGTCCTGTGCGATCGCGGTGCAGAATTCGGAACCACCACGGGCCGAAAACGCCGCTGTGGCTGGTTTGATGCCGTCATCGGTCGTTATGCAGTCCGGATTAACGGCATTGACTGTCTCGCCATTACCAAACTCGACGTCTTAGACGAACTCGACGAAATTAAAGTCTGCGTTGCCTACGAAATTGATGGCACTCGTTGCGATAATTTCCCCAGCAGTTCCCGTCTGTTTGCGCGGTGTGAACCCATTTATGAAACCCTTCCCGGTTGGCAGCAATCCACCATTAACTGTCGGACTTTGGAAGACTTACCCAAGCAAGCCCTAGACTACCTCAAATATCTCGCCGAATTGATGGCAGTCCCGATCGCCGTGGTCTCCATTGGGGCCAGTCGTGACCAAACCATCATCGTTGAAGACCCCATCCACGGACCCAAACGCGGTCTTTTGGATGCCAACGGTACCCCGGTCTAAGCTCAGGTTTGACATCCTAAATCCTGAAGATTTAAAATACAGAAAAAGGGGGATAGCCCCCTTTTTCTGTTTGGGGCAATTTTCAAGATGCTAATTTCTGGGCGTTCAAGACCACCCTCTCA
>CAYUEH010000772.1:0-2693 GCA_964442465.1 uncultured Laspinema sp.
CATCTCTCGGAGTATCTCCCTTCCTGCTTTTGCTATTCTCTGCGATCGCAAAAACCTTTTACCTTAGTCGAAGCACGTCAGCGGATTTTCCAATATTTCAAACTCCGGAGTTTGGAAGGGGTGGGATGTGAAAATCTCCCCTTAGCAGTGCGTGCAGCAGGGGGATTATTGGAATATTTGGAAGCAACTCAAAAGGAAAATCGCATTCCCCTGCAATTGGTTAGAAGTTATACCTTAGCGGATTATTTAATTGTTGATGCACAAACTCGTCGCAATTTAGAAATTACCCAAACCGTGCGGGATGGCACATTTTATGGGTCGCTGTTATGGGCGATCGACTGCACAAAAACCGCAATGGGGGGGAGAGCATTACGGCGGTGGATTTTGCAACCTTTGCTGAAGATTAAAGGCATTCAAGCGCGACAGGATACGGTGGAGGAATTAGTCCAAAAAACGGAACTGCGCGAAGAAATTCAAAAGTTGTTATCAGAAATCTATGACATCGAACGCCTCACGGTTCGGGCGGGTTCGGGTACAGCAAATGCTCGGGATTTACTAGCGTTGGCGGATTCTTTGGCGAAATTGCCGGAACTCTCCACCTTGGCACAACAAGGGAATTCTCCCTATTTGAAACCCTTACAACAGGTGTCCTCAGAACTAGAAACATTGGCGGTTCGCTTAAAACGGGCGATTGTGGAATCACCGCCGTTACATTTAACCGATGGGGGGTTAATTCGTCCGAATGTTTATGAGGCGTTGGATGAGATGCGATCGCTCGTTGAAGGCGATCAACAATGGTTGGCGAATTTGGAAGTGCGGGAACGGGAACGCACGGGAATTTCAACGTTAAAAGTGGGGTATAATAAGACTTTTGGATATTATATCAGTATTTCTCGTTCAAAAAGTGAACAAGCGCCTGCGGATTATGTGCGTCGGCAAACTTTGACCAATGAAGAACGGTATATTACGCCGGAGTTGAAAGAAAGAGAATCAAGGATTTTGACGGCACAGGAGGATTTGAATAAGTTAGAATATGAGCTGTTTGTCCAGTTGCGATCGCAGGTGGGAGAATATGCAGCAATGATTCGCAATGTTGCCAAAGCAGTGGCGGCGATCGATGTTTTATGTGGATTCGCTGAAATTGCGATCGACCGAGGATATTGCCGTCCGCAAATGGTAGAAAATCGAGAATTAAGAATTACCAATGGTCGTCATCCTGTAGTAGAATATTCCATCCCAGCGGGGTTATTTGTGCCGAATTCCACCCGATTGGGGAATGCCGAAGAACCGGACAAATCTGAAAGTGATCATCGCCTTGCACCGGATTTAATTATTTTAACTGGACCCAATGCCAGTGGCAAGAGTTGCTATTTACGGCAGGTGGGATTAATACAGTTATTGGCACAAACCGGGAGTTTTATTCCAGCAACTTCCGCCACTTTAGGAATCTGCGATCGTATCTTCACCCGAGTTGGCGCAGTCGATGACTTGGCAACAGGTCAATCCACCTTCATGGTTGAAATGAATGAAACCGCCAACATTCTCAACCATGCCTCACCTAAATCCCTAGTTTTACTTGATGAAATTGGCCGAGGAACCGCCACCTTTGATGGATTATCCATTGCGTGGTCCGTTGCCGAATATTTAGCCACAGAAATTCGCTCTCGCACGATTTTTGCCACCCATTACCATGAAATGAATGAACTGGCATCTATCCTTTTTAATGTTGCCAACTATCAAGTCACCGTTCGGGAATTAGCCGATGAAATCGTGTTTTTACATCAAGTCCAACCCGGAGGTGCGGACCGTTCTTATGGCATTGAAGCAGGACGGTTAGCGGGGTTACCCCCAGTGGTGATTCAACGAGCAAAAGAGGTGATGAGTCAGATTGAAAAGCATAGTAAAATTGCCGTTGGACTTCGCAAAGGGGCGAAGAAAGAAGCAGCAAATTCCTCGGAACCGACGGAACAATTAGATATGTTTGATTTTTAAATAGGGTTAGGGTATTTAGGGGAAGAACCCCACCCTAACCCGACCCTTGCTAAGGGGAGGGAACCGGAAGAACCCCACCCTAACCCGACCCTTGCTAAGGGGAGGGAACCGGATTTTAGATAGCCTTTGTTGAGATATTAGGGGGGGAATGGCTTGAAATGTACAGAGTTTTGAACATATTTTTGACAATATAGCGTTTCTCATCTGTGTATGGTACAGCGATGGCGGCCCCAAACCCCTCTCCATCCCCCCTACCCCCCTTTGAAAGGGGGGGGAGAGGGGCTTTGAACCGTACATATTGAGCCTGGGAACCGCTATATCTCCAGCTTTCCTTCACTTCAATTCCCCTCCGGTCCCCTCCCCTTGGCAAGGGTCGGGTTAGGGTGGGGTCGCCCATTGATGCCAGAATTATACTCATTTTCAATTCCCCTCCGGTCCCCCAGGGTAAGCTCATCTAATTTGGTATAAATTGTACTTGACAAGGAGAAATTATAGAGTTATAGGAGAGTCGTCTGGGTTCAGAGATTCTAGGCGAGTAAAAACAGCTCAATCAGTCTTGGTACAAGGATTTGAGAATAAGCATCATGTAACTATAGCAGTCCTAAATGATTTATAACATTTTCTTCTCCCCTCTCCCCCCCCTTTCAAAGGGTAGGGCTGTTTCATTCTAGCAAAACTTAGAGGCAGTATCCAGGTAAAAC
>CAYUEH010000773.1:0-2674 GCA_964442465.1 uncultured Laspinema sp.
GCAGATCTCGTTTGGCCTCAAAGTTTATTCCGCTTGGCTTTAGATACGGAAGTGATTCCCTTATTGACGGAACTCCAAAGTTTTCCTCCCCCAGAACCCGGATTCTCGGCGATCGCCCACGATCGCCTCCGCTCTTTTGTTCAACTGGTTTGGCAAGCTCACCCTGAAGCGTTTAATGGGTGTTAGCAGTCGCCTCCCACCCCTGCACCCGCTTTTTTATTGATACCGAATTCCCGCATCTTTCATGCGGTGAATCCCTTCCATTATTCTCTCTTCCGTTAGGGTTAAAGCAATTCTAAAAAACCCTTCCCCTGCCGCGCCATATCCGTTCCCCGGTGGGACGATAATGCCGCATTTTTCTAATAACAACGTGACAAACTCCGCCGAAGAATAGCCTGGGGGAACCGGAGTCCAGACATATAAAGTGGCTTTCGGGGGTGAAATCGGCCAGCCCAGAGATTGTAACCCTTGGATTAAGATATCTCGGCGATTTTGATACACAGCAATCACCGATTGCAGTTCTTCTTCTGTGGTGGAAAATCCGGCAATGGCCGCCCGTTGAATGGCCTTGAATACTCCCGAATCTACATTGGATTTGACCTGCCGTAATCCCTGAATTCCTTTGGCATTCCCCACGACAAAACCAATGCGCCATCCGGTCATGTTATAGGCTTTAGACAAACTGTGGAATTCTAGGGTGACATCTTTGGCACCGGGGACTTCTAAGACGCTGGGGGGTTTATAGCCGTCGTAAGCCATTTCTGCATAAGCATGATCGTGACATAACAAGATGTCATGTTTGCGACAAAAAGCTACTAATTTTTCAAAAAATTCTAACGAGGCGATCGCCCCGGTGGGATTGCTGGGATAATTAATCCACAACAATTTAGTCTGCCGCGCCACCGCTTCGGGAATCGCTTCTAAATCCGGTAAAAATCCCCGTTCTGGTGTCAGCGGCATGACATAAGGTTCGCCACCGGCAAACAGAGTTGAGGACCGATAAACCGGATAACCGGGATCGGGAATTAAGGTATAGTCTCCTGGTTCGACAAAGGCTAAAAAGGTATTATGAATCGCTTCTTTTGAGCCAATTGAAGAGACAATTTCTAGGTCTGGGTCTAATTCTTTCACCCCAAACCGTTTCTCCATCCACTGTACCGCTGCTTCCCGGAACTCCTGGGTTCCCTGATACGGGGGATAGTTATGGGTTGCGGGATCCTCGATCGCCTCATGCATCGCTTGGAGAATATGTGCAGGCGTCGGTTTGTCCGGATCGCCGACTCCCATATTAATGATGTCAATCCCTTGGGCGATGAGTTCGTTGCGCTTGCGGTCAATCTCCGCAAATAGATAGGGAGGAATTTTTTCTAAACGTTTGGCAAACTGCATGACGACGTGACAACCCGATCCAGGTCAGCATAAAACAACCTGAAGACAGTTTACCGCACTTTTTGATCCCCTCAAGTTTCTTTTTTACCGGGGGAAATCAGTCCCGTCAGACAGGGACCTGAGCAATCGGTTGGCGGGTCCAATGCACCCCGATTCAGGGGTTGCAA
Source organism: uncultured Laspinema sp. (assembly GCA_964442465.1). Classification (GTDB taxonomy): domain Bacteria; phylum Cyanobacteriota; class Cyanobacteriia; order Cyanobacteriales; family Laspinemataceae; genus Laspinema. The sequence goes on from CAYUEH010000773.1 coordinate 1,557, forward strand.
CCGATTGAGGGCTGTTTTTGAGTTAGGGATTGGTTTTGGAGGCGATCGCGTTGGATGTTTTATGGACTTGCCACTAATTGAATCCGACCGGCATCCATTTCCGCCATTAATAATTCCAGGGCTTCATAATCTACATCATCGATATAACCAAGGCGGCTTAACTCAGAGTTGATACCATTTTCGATATCTGGAGTTAACTGCTTGATATAGAGCGCTTTCTCTACCAGTTGACGAATCACTACGGTACCTCGTATCGGGTCGATCGGGAGAATTCGATACATCTGTCATTGTCGGCTGAATCTTCATCGGAGCGAGTGATAAGATGCGGCGTTTGTTAGTGATTTCGATCGCATAAGAGTTGGACAGTCTGTGATAAACAGACCCCCCACCAATTTTTGTGGACTTGCGGAAATTACTGAGGCAATTGAGTATAATTTAATACAGTTTAGAGCTTCTTAATCAAAACTTTATAAAACCTGCTTTAAATAAAAAGATTCAACGAAACCACTCCCCCTCTATAGAAGATTTTCCCGAACCTAGACTACATTATAAAAACAAGATGTTAAATTTACTAAAAAATAGGCTTCAGTCGAGGTTAAACAAATGCTTACTAATGTTGCCAGTCCCGAAATTAGCTTGGTTCGGTTACAGGGTGAATTCAATGCCTCTAATGCTGCTGCACTTCAAACTCAACTCACCACAGTCGTGCAGTCTTCGATCCCTTCTACGGTTCTGGTTGATATGGAAAATGTGAATTTTCTAGATAGTGCCGGTCTGATGGCGTTAGTTTCAGCGATGAGTCTGGCCCACCGGCTCAACCGCCGCTTTAGTTTATGTGGCGTCTCTCCCTCGATTCGGATTATTTTTGAAATCACTCAACTCGATCGCGTATTTGAGTTATTTGAAACGCGGGCGGAATTTGAAGCCGTTTTGACTTAGAACTATTTCTAAACTGTTCAACGTATAGTTGGCTTTGTTCGCTTAACTGAAGAATGTCTACAAAATCTATTTCAATAGGGGCAAATTCCCGGAACGCATGAAAACCTGGGGGTCTGCCCCTGTCGTTTGTCATTTGTCATTTGTCATTTGTCATTTGTCATTTGTCATTTGTCATTTGT
>CAYUEH010000774.1:0-2670 GCA_964442465.1 uncultured Laspinema sp.
TACGAACAATTCAGGCGCTTCCCGAAGCGCGTCTACATGAAATCACGAGATGAAACAACGATTTTTCGTCATTAAATTTACTACCTTGACTGGGCTAGTAAGATATCGGTTCCCGGACTCAATCGGTACGGTTCAAAGTCCCTCTCCCTTCTGGGGTCGTCATCGGTTTGGGGTGAGGGCTGAACCGGATGGACATGAGAAATGCTATACTCAACGTTTCCAAAGGATGAGTTGGACTTAGGGTCAATGCCGCGATCGCTGGTCTTGATAGGCCCAATAAACCGCTTCTAAAAATACCTCGGCGGATACCTTTTTATTTAGGGATTCCAGGGCGATCGTTTGTTTAACCTGACTGGCTAATTGACGACCAATTTTCCCTCGCGCTTCAAAGGTGATCTGGCTGCGCCGTTGCAAATATTCCCGAATCATTGCAAAATCATCCGGTAGTAACGCTGACAAATTAGACTGTTCTACTAACTGATTTTTCAACAATTTGGCGGATTCAGAAATCCGAAAATTAGCCTCAGCGATCCCTCGGTCTTCTTGGATGACCACAGTTCCCGCCACCCAGTCCCCTAGGCGCTTTTCCCGAGGGTTTAAGGCAATCAAGAACGCGCCAATAAACAGCAAATCATCCACCGGACGCAACAACGCCCGCAGGGTCGATTGCTGAAGGCCGCAAGGCCGTCCATCATCCCGAATCACCCGAATATGAACTCGCCGCTTCCCTGGGGTTTGACCCTGCCAAAACACTTCAAACCAGACAAAATAGCCGACATAAACGGCAAACCAGACTAACAACAAAATGGCGATTAACCACTGTTGCACCCTGACGCTCGTTCCCAACGCATTGTTAAGCATATCACCGAATAACAACGCCCCGAACACCCAAAGCAAGACTAAACTCAGTTGGATTAAACCCAAAACCAAATAATCAAACATCAGGGCATAAACTCGGTTCCCGATTCCCGCCAAGGTAAATTCTAGATCGACACTTTCTGGGGTTTGGATATTGATTCGATTAAACAGTCTCATGGCAGTTGATTAGAGTTAGACCGGAGGGATATTTCCGGTTAAAGGATTGACAGTTCAAATCTGAACTATTCAAAAAATCGAGCGCTATTACCTGGTGGATCTCAATGATGCGAATGTCTCCCCCTCGCCCTCATCCCCCATCCTCTGGGAGAAGGGATTGGGGATGAGGGCTGCCTTCTGGATATGCACCCCTATAGCCACTAAACTGAACCCGGTTATAAATTTAAACCCATACCTTCCTGGCGACTGCACAGATCATAGTAGAGAATCGCTTTAATGGATTGCCAAAAGGGAATTAGGACGGCCCCTCCAGCAAAACTAATCCCTAAAATTAGCACAATATTTAATAGGCTAAATAGGGGAATATCCGTCGGCAAAATGGTAGAGAATATGAAGCTCAATATCCAGACAGCCAACTGAATAACGATTACAATTGGGATAGAAATGATGAAGGTTAGCACATAAACTCCGATGAGACGTCCAGTCAGTCCTCCCGTTAACGTCCAGCTTCGATTGATGGAGTCTGTGGCTCCTAAATTGTCAATCGCGATCGGTAATTCTACAATCGACAGTTTGGTATATAACCCGACATATAAGACTAGCAAAGCTAAACCACCCAGAAAACTAAGCAAGATCGCCAATCCACTGTTTTGACCCAAAATTGCCCCAATGATGCTTGTGATTATACCCAGGGCAAAACTCCCGGCGAACATGACTCCTATGAAAATCAGAAAGATTAAGCAACCCGCTCCTAAAAAGGTCCACATCCGAGGTTCAACCTGCTGACGCGCTTGCTGCACAGTTTCCGGACGTTCGATAGCTTCCCGAAATGCCAGACGTGCAATTAATCCATGCATGGCTGCATATTTGGCCCATCCATAAACCGGAACAATGACCCACAGATAACCAATTAATGCTATAGGATAATATTCCTGAAAGTGATCCCGGTACAAGCGAATACCCCCAGTGACCACATTTCCGATACTCAATGGTCCCATCCGTTCGCCATTCCTTTGATTTTTAGGCATCCCTGAATTTCTCCATTGGCTTAATTTTATTAATTTTAAAGCTATCTTACGACTAGATGGGGAAATTTTAAGGAAAACTTTATGAAGTTTATCAAGGCGCGATCGCCCTGAACTGTCAGGGATTGTCCGGTTCGATCAGCAGATTGAGCTTAGGAGAGAATTGAGGGTCTAGGGATGAGGTTAGTCACCCCGTTGCATCCGTTGATCTCTGGCAGAAACAAGCCCATAGATCAGGCTGGGTTCATGCTGACAGGACTAGGGAGAAGTTTCCCGGTATATAGGGTGGCGTTTTACTGCAATTTCTTCATAAAATATCTGGGAATAGATTACTGTAGCAAATGCTACATTTTAGGGCGTAATTTGGGTGGCATAGTTCTAGGGAAGATAAGACCTTATATTGATGGCGATCGTCCGCTACGCCGCGATCAATTAACCGGCAATTTCTTGAACCCTTGACTCGTTCTTCCCAAGAGTAGCAAATAGAAGGCGATCGCCACGACTTGAAAATCAAACCGAAAGCCCTGTCTATCATTTTCTCTCGATCAACGATTGCCTCTAATTCCTAACCCTCATAAATTCCTGCTGTCAATCCCAAGACCCTTTGTTA
>CAYUEH010000775.1:0-2661 GCA_964442465.1 uncultured Laspinema sp.
AGGAAACCAACGCCCAATTGATTATTCTGACAAAGCACTCAAGCGCACCTCATCCCCGCTTGTCAGGGGGCGACTGCTACGAATGACATAGCGTTCCCCCGCAGACAGTCCTGAGAGAATTTCTACTTGATTATTCAAGCGTTCCCCAATTTGGACGATTCGCGCTTCTACGGTAGGAGTCCCCTCGCCCTCCTGAAGCACAAACACCGTATTTTCCTCTTCCCCTTGCAAGGCGTTTTCTGGAATCACGACTCGTTCCGTGGTTTGGGTGTCAAAGGTGACCCGAACCAGCAATCCACTCCCAATCCGGCGATCGGGGTTCGGAATGGTCACTTCCACCGGAATTTGGCGCGTTTCCACATTGGAGACTGGCGAAATGCGACTGACTCGACCCTCTACGATTTCCCCGCCCAAGGCATCTAAACTGACGGTAACAGGTTGTCCGACGCGAATTTGAGCTAAGGCGAGTTCGGCCACGGGAACGATCGCCTTCACCTGACTAAAATCGCCCAGTTTTAACACATCTCCCCCCGGTTGCACGAGGTTTCCCGGTTCCGTCAGGCGATCGAGCACCACTCCGGTAATCGGGGACCGCAAAAAGGCGAAAGACCGACGTTCCCGCGCTTGGGCGACTACAGACCGTTGGGCCTTCACCCGTTGTTCGGCACTACTCACGGATTCTTGTTCAATTAGAATCTGTTCTCGGGCCGATCGCACGGTTTGCGCCGCCACTTGGGCTTCGGTTTCCGCCAGTTCTCCCTGTTGACGAGAAACGGCCCCTTCAGCCGCTAAATTGAGGAACCGTTCTGCATCTTTTTGAGCTTGTTGGAGTTCTACCAGGGCTTGATCCAACTGGACTTGGGCATTTCTGACCTCATTGCGGGCGCGGACCACATCGGATTCCCGGGCGGCTAATTCGGCTTCGGCTTCTGAGAGGGAGATTTCTAGGAGGGTGCCATCGAGTTGGGCGAGGATTTCGCCTTGTTCAACGCGATCGCCCAAGTCTACAGTCATATCCAGTAAGCGTCCTTCGGTTTGGGCGCGCACAGAAACCTCTCGAAACGGTTCTGTATTGCCGCTATAAACCAGGGGTTCGCGTAAAGTATCTGTGCGGGCGAGGGCCACCTCGACACTGGGAGAACTGGGTCCCCGTTGTCGTTCTCTGGACCCACCCGGGCTGGCGGGTTGACCTTCCGCCTCGCGGTTAAAAAGGCTGGGACAGCCGACTAATCCCACGGCGATGACCATGCAGAACAATAGCCGCCCGGTTTTGAAAGACTGCCAGGGCGATCGGTTCCCTGGGTTGCGCTGAATTGAACTATCCCACTGCTGCTGGGACCCTTGACGAATAGATGGGGGAGATTGAGACCGCATAATGATCGGTTAGCAGACCGTAGTTGTTTAAGCCGAAGTTAATTCAAATATCTTAAGGATGCAGAAGAGGGATAAAATCTGCCCTTTCGACAAAAATGCCGGACTCCTTATAATTTTGACTAGGTTCGCTGAAAAACGGTTCAATCCCCAACCGTTATCCGTTGCTACAATATCAGGAGGACTCCAATATTATTCACGAAAATTCGTTCCAGTTTGACCTGGGCTGCCAATCCATGTCATCCGACCGAGGGCTGAGAATCAATCCATCTACCGTTTTTGTAGCGCTTTTTTAAAGAACCACTATGTTGCAGACACCGCTTTACAGACTGATCGGGGTGAGTTATCTGGTGTCGTTTTTAATCTTGGGGGCTTCTCAATTGCCCAACAGGGCGATCGCCACGGAACGGAGTGGATGGATTCCCCCATCCCAGATTACTCAAAGTCCCCCAGTAGCAGAAACGAATGCCTGTAACCCAGAGGCAACCTCAACGGATACCTCTTTCATGGCATTACTGCCCCCCAATCAGAGTCAAATTTCCACGGTCAAAGGGCTTCCCTCTTTTTTCTTTTACCTTCCAGAAACCACGGCCCAATCTGCTGAATTGGTCTTATCCAATGACAGCGATCGCGTCGTTTATAAACTCCGATTTGCCATCACTGGAAATCCCGGAATCATTCGGTTGCAACTCCCCGGTTTTATCAACCTAGAACCTTTAGAAATTCAAGAAATCTATCGCTGGTCATTTTCAATTATTTGTAATCCCCTCTCTCCATCCCAGAATCTAACCTTAACCGGGACCGTTCAGCGTCTCCCCCTATCCAGGAATCTGGCGACTCAGTTACAAAATGCCTCTCCCAGTAGTCATCCCCAAATTTATGCTGAAGCAGGATTGTGGATGGATGCCTTCAGCAGTTTAGCTAATGTCAGTCAACTCCCCCTGGAGGATGGTTCTAATCAACAAGAATGGGAAACCCTCTTGCAATTGATGGGATTAGAAGTATTGGATGCCTTGTAATCGGGGGGGAGATAGGGGAGATGGGGGAGATAGGGGAGATGGGGGAGATGTTTGTAGTAACGACTTCAGTCGTTATCCTCATTTTGTTCGTAGTAACGACTTCAGTCGTTGCCGCGTTACTTGGCTCAAGTCAAGTAACGCCCCGATATCAGGAGATCGCTCCAGTTCCCAACCCAGCAGGCGATGAACCCTCCGATTGCTCGTGTTATGGCATCCGCCATAACACGAGAGCAACGACTGAAGTCGTTACTACGAACATCTCCCCCATCCT
>CAYUEH010000776.1:0-2650 GCA_964442465.1 uncultured Laspinema sp.
AGGTGAATGCTTATCGGGCGATTCAGTTGATTAATCGCTTCCCGGTGAATGAGACGGTGGATTAAGCCATTGGCGGGTGAGTAGGGCCTGTTTTAAGGGGGTTGAATCCCTTGAAGCAATGTAGTAGAGTGGGCAGGTGGGCAGTGCCCACCCTACAAGGCTAAATAATCGGGAGAGGGGATATAGATTGGCTCTGTGAATTAGTACAATTCCAGGCAATCGAGCAAAGTGCTATCGATAAATTGTTGAATAATTTCGACTCCAGCCCGCAAGATTCGTTCAACAGTAGTGGTTGGTGCGTTGCCGCATCGCAACCAAATCACTTTCGGGGGTGCTCCATAAAGACGACTTCGTTCCGCAAAATCTGCATCCTGTGTCACAATACAAAAGTTTTGAGCTTTCGCAAATTCCCAAATCTCGCTGTCATCGGCTTCCGTCAGCCCGTGAAGCTGAACATGACTAGATCCAGGCAAGACATCTGCCAGCCTACTCACCAGTTTCCGACTCAAGTTTTGGTCAAACAGAAGCTTCACAGACCACCTACCACAGCAATTAGGCGGCGCTCTCGGTCAGCGGCAAACTCCAAACAAGCTTTGATATCTTCCTCAGTTAACTCTGGAAAATCATCTAAGATTTCTGCATGGGACATTCCTGCTGCCAACCAACCCAATACATCATACACTGTAATTCGCATTCGCCGAATGCAAGGCTTGCCTCCTCGCTTACCGGGCTCGATGGTAATAATATTTTGGTAACTCATAGCTAATTCAAGTTTAGGGGTTGTCTTTAGTCTAGCCTAAAGGGTTTCCCAGAATTATGATACTCCATACGGTATTTAAAGGTCTATAAAAATTTCTTGTAGGGGCGCAATGCGCAGGCCCTACAAAGGGCCTGCGCATTGCGCCCCTACAAATACAGATTGACGCGCCTCGTTTTTATAGAATTGGCGGAGTGGGAGCATCTTGCTCCCGACTACTTTATCGGGAGCAAGATGCTCCCACTCCTGCATAAAAATTGTCCAATTTTTATAAGCCGCGCTACATAAAATACCCCTATCAATTACCGCCTTCGCCGACTGCGGAAGCTACCTCCACGAGTGCGAGAGGGGGTGCGAATGGAGTTTGAGTTCCGTTGCGGGTTGGGAACATTCACTCCCCCGGAATTTCTAGATGTTCTCGGGGGTACATAGTAATGAATTTCATTGCAAGGATTTTCCGAAGCATCCCAGCATTCTTGATAGTCTGCATCAGTGCTTTCATCGAGATTAGATGCAGTTGTTACTTGCAAATAGTCGATGATTTTTTGCGCTAATTCCTGATTGGGGGTATCCCCTTGCTGAGAAAAGAGTTGGGCAGCTTTCTGGAAGTCTGCCATTGCGGCGGAGGGGTTGTTGAGCGCATAGTGAGCGCCACCTCGTTCCAGATAGGCTTGAGCATAATTGGGCTGGTTTTGAATGGCGAGATTGTAGTCTTCTAGGGCTTTTTCCTCATTGCCGAGTTCATAATGAGATAACCCTCGGTTGTAGTAGGCTTCGGCAAAGTTAGAATTGAGTTGGATGGCTTTGTCGTAGTGTTGAATGGCTTGGAGATTATTCCCAAGTTCTGAGTAAGCGATTCCTTGTCCGATGTAGGCTTCCGGTTGGCTGGGATTCAGGCCGATCGCCTGGTTAAAATATTGAATGGCTCGCTGATAGTCTCGTTTACTAATTTCCGCAGCGCCTCGATTATTAAAGTCTACAGATTTTTGAGCAGTCGCCATTCGGTTGTTAATGTTGGCCAGATTAGTCTGATAGCTCGATAACTTTTGTTCTGCGGTTGAACTGACGATGGTATCCGGTGAAATGCTCTCTAATTGCCCGATCGCTTCTTGCCATTTCTCCCGTGCTTTGGCCCAAACTTGCACCGGATGAGGAGGATTTTGGACGAGCAATGCCGCTTCCATTGCCAGGGTTTCTGCTCGTTTGAGGCGTTCTATTGCGGTTAGGTCCAGTTGTACCGTAGTTTGAAGCGATCGCAATGAGGGTAAATTAGCCTGGGCTTGTTGATAGTTGAACCCCGGTAAATTAGGAGTTTTTTCTAGGATAGCCGTGGCGGTTTGCAGGGTTTGGCGGTGCTGTTTCAGGAGGTCAATATCTACGGTTTTTTGCGCTGTTTCTATCTCAGCGCCAATGGTTGTTGAGGTAGTGAGCGCCCAATTCTGAACCTTAAATGCGGCGATCGCACTTCCCCCCACCGCCAATCCCAACAAGGCGATCGCAGCAAGCAATGCTTTGGGTTTTCGGGAAGAGGGCGACGCGACGGGATTCGGTGACGCTTCCGGGCGATCGTCTGCCTCAGTTTGCGCCGATTCTGCTGCCGGTGGCGGTGCGATCGCCGGAGGTAACTGCGCTAACTTTAAATCCATCTCCATCCCCTGACGCAATTGCTGCAACTCTAACTCAATCTCAAAGTCCTTACCCTGTTGATCCATTTTTCCTACCGCCTGCTCGTTGGTCTATGGAACGCGCACCCCAATTTGGGATATCCTGATTTTACTGTGGTTCGGACTGACGGAATGCATCCGTTGTTGACTTGAGGGAGTTAAAGTAAGCACCAGAACCGGCGGGGGTTCAAACCCCCGCCTAACAGCTAAAGTCGGTTGAAACCGACTG
>CAYUEH010000777.1:0-2645 GCA_964442465.1 uncultured Laspinema sp.
AGTCCAGAAATAAAAGAATACAGAAATCCGGCGGGTAAAAAATACCAGGTGGCAATCCGGAAATTACTTTCTGGTTTTTTCAGTCCAAAACCGACTACGCTCAAAATCAGGAACAAGCCGATCACCAGTTGCAGCCATTCTATATTCATTTGGGTAAACAAATACGCGCCTAAAATCGCCCCTAAGATCGCCCCGGGTAGGTACCAGAGGGTAATTTTCCAGTTGATATCACTCCAGAATAAAAAGATCCGTTGCGAGTTTCCCAGCAACATCCCAATGGTAATCACGGGTGCCACTGCGCTAGATCCCAGCAAAAGATTAACCAGTGGAATTAAGAGGAGCGGACTGCCTGCGGCTGCTAAGGTACTGGTAAACCAGGACAGGAAACTGGCTAGGGTTAACCAAACAAGGACTATGGACACGAATGGAACGGCTGTTAAAGTTCTTTATGTATTATTCTCCCATCTTTAACCGAATTTTAACCTGGGAAGTTCCCCAGAACGAGTTGGGTTCGGGGGGAACTCAAGCGGTCTGGGAAAAAAGGCACTCAAAGACGGACTCCGGCGATCGCCCACCGGGCTGATGATCTACAGGCCATAAAAATACCTGCTCCTGGGGTGAGGAGCAGGTTTTTCAAAGGAAGGTGTACCAGCATGTTTATCTTTCTGCTTCTATTGTGCAGTGAGTTTTCAGGCTTGTCATCAGGAAAAATACGAGGGTTGGCTGTGGCGACATCCGTAATTGTGCTGAGGACTCTGGAAAGGTTGGAGAACGGTTGCTTCCCTCGATTCTGCCTGTTTATCGGCAAACCCCAAATTCAAATCTCCCTATCTCGTCCTAGATTTCGGTGTCCGCCCCATTCATAGGGAACTCAACGCACCTAACTTGAGTGAGGGTGCTGCCTTGTCGATCATTCTGGTAGGGGGCAATCCACTCTAGAAACGCCCCCTTCTGGATCTAACTTCTCATTTCTTCTAGTCCGAGTCAGTTTCGCTACCGGGCATCAAAATTCCAGACCCAGGTAAAACTTGCACGGGTCATATCATCTAGGGTTGAGCTTTGCCCGGGATCGCTCTAATCTATAGCATTCCTTTCCGGATTTGGGGATTTCCATAAAAAAGTTCTGCATGAGAACTTTAGGAGAATTATTCAAGCCCCCCTTAATAAGGGGGTTTGGGGGGATCTCTTCTCAAAGATTTTGAAGAGTTTATTGTTTGGAAATCCCTTGTAACTTATGTCTTCTCCCATCTTCCCTTCTGGGAGAGGGGAGAGGGGCCGCCATCGTCTTCCACAACGGCACCTCATGATTGCTATAGTTCCTCATCCTCTTGTGGGGGATGGGGAAATATTTTGGCCATCATGTAACGGGGGTTTAATTGTCCCGATTCCTGCCGGGGACCGTCGCCGCCATCTGGAGGGGCAATGCAAATGGCCGTTTGGTGAACTCCGACCATAATTGCCATGACTCTATTGATGATCCCATCGATTTGCTCGATCAGGTTTTGAGCGCGCTCTAAATCCGGTGTCAAAATAAAAAAGGTTTTGACTCCCGTTGGGGAGGGCGCGAGGCCAAATTGACATTCTCTTAACAATTCCTGAGTCTGGCGATCTACGGAATCGTAGAAGCGGTTGAACAAGGCTTGATAAAATGATTCAGCAAGCTGGCGATCGCCAAAGCTGGGTTTATACAACATAATAACTCTCAAAGGTAACAGCGTTTCTAGGGCTTGAACATACGGCTATGGTTCTAGTGTGGCCGTTTTTAATGTGACTCACTGCGATCGCAATTCCGGGTAGAACGTGACTCTCATCAGAATTTGCAGTGATGCAAATCCGGGTCAGGTTGTGTTTTCCTCTCCGATTTGGCCTGGGTTTCACAAGGCTGCTTTGGCCTCAACTGTGCTGCTGCCCCCCTCAGCATTCGGGCAAACCGATTACAGCTTCATCCTCAAAGGCGGGTCTGCTGTAAGCGGAGATCGGTTGATCTCGACCGGTTTGTCTTGATACGTTAGAACTGATACCGCAAAGACCCGGCTAATATGTTTTACCCTGAAGGAGCGCATTTTTGACAAGGTGGCTTACCCCTCGACTTGGATCTGAACTCGTTTTTTTGCGATGTCCCTCTTGTTTGAGCTTACTCCAAACTCGCGCAATCCGCATCCAACCTCCAGACCTGATGATCCGTGGGTTTGAACCGCTTGGGTGTTCCTTGACCACCGGGCTAAGGGAGGAAACGGACCCCAACGATTCCGAATGTCGCACCGCGATCAATTCTACTCCTATCTTTCCTCTTTTCCCTCGGTTATAAACTAATGTAACGATTTTTCTTTCCGAAACCCATCAGACTAAAGGGAGATCCTATAGAAATTTCTATCATCAGGTATAGATTATCCCCACTTTAGGCCCGCTGAGACTTGTTAGCTTTTCCGGTTAAGATGCGATCGCCACTGGATGTTGTGGTGAGTCTTGTTCGCTTTTTATCACAATTCTGCTCCAGAATAGACCTCTTGCAAAATTCTTTAAAGCCCCCCGTTAAATAAACATTTATTCCTCTGGCTTTTCCCTTATTAAGGGGGACGGGAGGGGGATAATCAGGGGGGAAAGGGGGATAATCAGGGGGGGAAAGGGGGATCAATCCTTTTTTT
>CAYUEH010000778.1:0-2631 GCA_964442465.1 uncultured Laspinema sp.
ATTTTATGTGGCAATGGTGGCGATCGCCGGGTCAGTCTTGCCTTTCGGGGTGCAACGCTTGATTGTCCAACCGAACGAAATCGAACGAGAGCGTCCCTATATCGAGCGCAGTATCGCCTTCACCCGCCAAGGATTTGACCTCGATCGCATTGATGTCCAACTCTTCAACCCGGAAAACGCCCTAACCTTTGAGGATATCCTCGCCAATGACCTGACCATTAATAATATCCGCCTCTGGGATACTCGACCCCTGCTGCAAACCAATCGCCAACTTCAGCAAATTCGGCTGTACTATAAATTTGCCGATGCGGATATCGACCGTTACACCCTCAGAAAAACTGAACCCGAATCCGAGGAACCCATCACGGAACGGCAACAGGTCCTGATTTCTGCTCGGGAACTGGACTATCGCGCCGTTCCTACAGAAGCTCAAACCTGGGTCAACGAACATTTAGTTTATACCCACGGGTATGGGTTTACCTTGAGTCCCGTGAATACCGTGGGTCCCGGAGGATTGCCGGACTACTTCGTTCGGGATATTGGCATGGAAAGCCAAACCGTGAGTGAAACCGTCAACGATGGCATATTAGGTACAGCCAACGAACTGATTCGCGCCAGCATTCCCATCGGACATCCTCGGATTTACTATGGGGAACTGACGGATACAGAGGTGATGGCACCGAGTAATGTCCCGGAGTTAGATTATCCCCAGGGGGATGAGAATGTTTATAATACTTATGAAGGGACCGGGGGGGTTTCGATTGGCTCTTGGTGGCGTCGCTTCATTTTTGCCAAATACCTGAACAACTGGCAAATGTTGTTCACGGACAATTTTACTTCGGAGACGAAAGTTTTATTTCGGCGCAATATTAAGGACCGGGTTCGGGCGATCGCCCCATTTTTGAAATTTGATAGTGACCCCTATCTGGTGGTTGCCAATACCCGCTTATATGAGTCGGGAATGACCCCTGCGGAACAACCCTTTCCCGATGATGATAATTATCTCTACTGGATTATTGACGCCTATACCATCAGCGATCGCTATCCCTATTCTGAACCGACTCCCCAAAAATTTAACTACATCCGCAACTCGGTCAAGGTGGTGATAGATGCCTATAATGGCAAGGTCAAACTGTACATAGCTGACCCGTCGGACCCTCTGGTTCAGAGTTGGCAAGAGATTTTCCCCAACTTGCTCCAACCCCTGGATGCTCTGCCGGTGACCCTCCGCAGCCATATCCGCTATCCCCTAGATTTTTTTGAGGTGCAATCAGAACGGTTGCTCACCTACCACATGACCGATCCCACGGTCTTTTATAATCGGGAAGACCAATGGCGGGTGCCCAATGAGATTTACGGCACTGAGCAGCAAGTGGTCGAGCCTTATTATCTGATTATGAAATTGCCCACGGAAGTCTCAGAAGAATTTATTTTGTTGCACCCCTTTACGCCGATGAGTCGCAACAATTTGATTGGCTGGATGGGCGGGCGATCGGATGGCATTCATTACGGGAATTTACTCCTGTACCAGTTCCCCAAACAACAGTTGGTTTATGGTCCCGAGCAAATTGAAGCCCGAATTAACCAAGATCCGGTGATTTCTCAACAGATTTCCCTCTGGAACCGCCAGGGGTCTCGGGCGATTCAGGGGAATTTGTTGGTGATTCCCATTGAGCGATCGCTGCTGTATGTCGAACCGCTCTATATTGAGGCCGAACAAAATAGTTTGCCGATTTTAGCTCGGGTGATTGTCGCTTATGAGAACCGCATCGTCATGGCAGAAACCCTGGAACAGGCCCTAAATGCGATTTTCCAAGGACAAGGAGAACAACAACCCACGGACCCGATTATTCGTCCCGTGGAAGACTTGACGTTACCCCCGTTGAATTAAGAGGATTAATGGGGGTGCTAGAAAATTAGTCCAGTCCGCTACACTGACAAAAATTGCTGACTCAAACCTGGGAGGGATTGATGAAACTGCTCAAAAAAAGAGTTAGAAGTTTGCTCGTGCAACTGTATGAGGAGGTAGAGTTACTTCCGGATGATGATTTGCAACAAGTCGGTGCTGTGGTAGAAAGTCTTTATTACGATCTGTATGTGCTTCGCTTTATTCAGCAAGCGAACCGCAGCGTTAAGCCTGGGGATAGCTTCACCCGTGATGAAGCTATGCGATATTTGCGATCGCTGTAATCGCGATCGGCTACCTATCTTCAAGTCAACGTTTAGATTCAGGGGGAATAGGTCTGTTCTGTGATTCTTGAAGCGCGCTATAGTCGGTCTTTCCTTCTCGATCTTCGGCAGTTAGACCGAGCTAGTTTCGAGCGGGTTTATGAATTCGTCTTTTTCAAATTTATGCAGATTGAACGGATTCAAGAGTTGCCGGAGTTACACCAACTCGGCGCTCATCCTATTTTTTATCGGTTTAGGCTGGATAATTATTTGGTTGCCATACAAGTGATTGGTCATTTTGTCAAGTTTTTACGGATTCTCCCTCTGCCAGACATGAGTACGCCCTAAGCCTTCCGGGGAAATCATCCCGGGAATAGGGTGATATCCCAGTTCCGGTTAACCACTGAAAGGGTCTAATACTAAATCCGGTTGATAAAAGCATTAAAAATTGTAGGGTGGGCA
>CAYUEH010000779.1:0-2626 GCA_964442465.1 uncultured Laspinema sp.
TCGATAAAGATAATATCAAAATAGCCTGGGCCATATTTCAGGGGATATTCGCAATACTCTAAAATCTCGGATTCAGTCCAGCAATGTCCCCCCAAATAGGCTTTTCCTTCTTCACTTTTAACCTCAATTAATCGATAGTCAATGTCGATGTCTTGAGCAGATTTGACAATAGGGGCAAATTTTTCATACCATCCCGCATTGTCTTCGACAGACACGATTTGCTGACAGACTAATGATTTGATAAACTGCTCGGTGTTACATCCCGGTCCATACTCTAAGACTCGCAAGGGACGACGTTTTATCTTGTATTGATGAATGATGACATAAGGCAGAATATATTTAAAGGAATGGACAATTTTAGATGAACCTAGATTGACCAAACTTTGCGCTAATTTGTTAGAATAATTAAGATAAGGCTGACAAATGGAGTCTAAGTTAATTTGGGAGGTGATGTCGCGAGTTTTGCAGGCGATCGCATTGCCGACATGGGACAGGGGATGAAAAATCTCTGCAAAATTAGTAATCTCTTGTAGCGCAAAAGAGCAAGGACGGGGTAACTCCCGGTCAATTAGCAGTAACCATTCATATCCTAGGGCTTTTAATACCTCTAAACAATCCAGGGTACTCTGAAAATATTTGGGGTTCCATCCCCCTTCTTGACTCTGGCGATCGCCTCCCCCACCATATTCAAATTGCACCAAACTCGGTAACGTTTGGGGGGGAATCTCCCGCAGTCCATTAATAATGCCAAATTCACTGCCTTCTGTATCAACTTTTAAAAGAGAAATCCGTTCAATTCCCCGATTTTGTAGTAAAGTTTTTAAGGTAAACGCAGGCACATTCAGGCTGGCGGGGGTTCTCCTCTGACTGGGAGACTCAGACTGTTGCGGGTTAACCACTCCCCACCAATCCGGATTTAAGGAGTTCAAATTGACATTAAGCTGACCTTGATATTCCCCCAAATACAGGGTGACTTCCCCATTTTCTTCAGCGATCGCCGCTTGTTCTAGGGGGACATTCAACTGCTGACAAGTAACCCGTAATTCCTCTGCCGGGGCGGGTTCCACCGCTAATGTGGGAAACCCCGCCTTGACAAAATCCACAAAATAATAATCCTGGGTTCCTACCCCAATTTCAATCGCCGTCCCCTGACGGTTTGGATCTAAAATTGTGGCAAAGGTCGTCATTAACTGTCGCGAACAAGCCTCAAACTTCATCGGATTAAAGCCTAAAATTTCTATGCGGATCCTATTTACCCTGGCTCACTTTTTCAACCCGGATGGGATTGGCAAATATGGTGCTCAACGCAACGATCCCAACTCGCGCATTCAAGCCCTCACCCAAAACCTCACCGCATTGCACCAGTTATTTGGAAACTCCCAGTATGCCACGGATTATGCCAAGCGGGTTGCGATCGGCGCCAATCAATCCCTACAGACTGACATTGAGATTGTGATTTGCACGACCCAAGGCTACCATATTCTCGATCGCCTGCCTCTGCCTGCCCATTTATGGACCCATCACCCCACGGATGCCGAACCCCTACTGCTGGGATTTGAATGTCAGGCACTCTTGAAAGAACGCTTAGGCGGGTATGATTATTACTGTTTTCTGGAAGATGACCTAATTTTGCAGGACCCCTGGTTTTTTATCAAGCTGAATTGGTTTACCCAACAAGCGGGCGATCGCAATCTCCTCCAACCCAACCGCTATGAACAATCCACCCACCCCGGCATCGGCAAAACCTACATCGATGGGGAACTCCACCCCCAAATTACTGCACCTTATCAAAATGTTCGAGAACAACCTCAACTCACCGGCATGATTATGGGGACATCTGTGACATTTCAGCGCACTTGCAATCCCCATTCTGGCTGTTATTTCTTAAATGCCCGCCAGATGGAATACTGGGTGCAGCAACCCTATTTTTTAGACCGCGATACTCGGTTTGTGGGTCCTTTGGAAAGTGCGGCGACTTTGGGAATTATGCGGGCGTTTAAGGTTTATAAACCGGCACCTGGGATGGCTAATTTTTTGGAAGTGGAGCATTTTGGAAGGGTTTGGAGTGACAAAATTAGGAAGTTGGTGAGGTGGGAGGGGGAGATTTGAACCACGGATTTCACGGATTTTCACGGAAGGGATTTAGAGAAGAGATTTATGACTGATTTTGATTATTATGACCGGGTGAATCCGGATTTGTTGAAGGTTTTACCGGCGGATGCGGCGGTGATTATTGAGGTGGGTTGTGGTGCCGGGGCGATGGGGATGCAATATAAGCGGATTAATCCTCATGGTCGTTATATTGGGGTGGAAATTAATCAGGAAGCGGCAGCGGTGGCGGGGCAACGATTGGATGAGGTAATTGTTGCAAATGTGGAGGATTTGGAGGATGAGCGGCTACAGTTTGAACCTGGGTCAGTTGATTGTTTGGTGTATGGGGATGTGTTAGAACATTTGGTTGATCCGTGGCGGGTTCTCCAGCATCAGGTGAAATGGTTGAAGGAGGAGGGTCAAGTTTTGGCTTGTATTCCGAATATTCAACATTGGACGGCGATTGTTAATTTGTTGCGGGGGAGTTGGGAGTATCAGGACCAAGGGTTACTCGATCGCACTCATTTACGGTTTT
>CAYUEH010000780.1:0-2625 GCA_964442465.1 uncultured Laspinema sp.
AACCCCAATGCCAGGGAATTATCTGGCGATCGCCTCTCCCATCCCTTCCCCCTGTGCAAACGTCACCACGATTCA
Organism: uncultured Laspinema sp.; assembly: GCA_964442465.1. Taxonomy (GTDB): domain Bacteria; phylum Cyanobacteriota; class Cyanobacteriia; order Cyanobacteriales; family Laspinemataceae; genus Laspinema. Next base: position 76 of record CAYUEH010000780.1, read on the forward strand.
CAATGACGCTTTGGAAATTCACTACAGTCCCGATTGTTTAGAGCAAAAACTCCATTTGAGTCAGCTACTCCAGCGGTTAGAACCCATAATTGCTGAAAAAACTCGCAACAAAATCACCGTCAGCCATCTCAACTATGCTTTAATTCCAGAAGGAATTCACCTCCAGGGGGATGTCCTCGTTAATCTCAAAGCCATCCCGGGAAGCGTGCCGGTTTCAGTCGCTCAAGATTTATCCCTGAGTATCAAAGATGGATATCTCTATGTTAAAGCGGGGGAGACGGATTTAGAAAGCTCGAAATTAGTCCTCAAGTCTAACCAGGGGATAATTACTCAAAAACTGGACCAAGAATTAGCTAGATTTAACGGGAAAAGATTAGATGAATTTGTTGCCCTGAATCACCTCAATACCCTGGCGGAACCCATTGGAATTGGTCCAAATGCGGTGGATTTTGTGATTCAATCCATTGAAAATAAACTGAACCTGAGTCTGGATGAAACAGGTTTAACTCTGGGGGTTCGGTTTCGATGAATCAGGAGGGGAGGGCGGATGGATTCTCTCAGGGATGGGGTGCGATCGCCCTCTTGTCGCCAGAGACTTTCATCCGGTAGCTCTGCCATCCCGTCTCCGGTAAATTTTGCTATAATTCACTTATAGCAGTTCCTGGACTCATGAGGTACAGATATTTAGAGGAGTGCGAGCATCTTGCTCGCTTGTCTTAATAGCGAGCAAGATGCTCGCACTCCAAAAGACTGCACCTCATAACAGTGGGAACCGCTATATCGAGTTATCAAAATCCCCCATGAGTCTAGTTATCTCTGAGGAACTGGTAGAAGCAAGCGGTTTGTCTGAACCCGAGTTATTATTAGAAATTGTCATGATGCTGTTTCAGCAAAAAAAAGTTAGCCTCGGCAAAGCAGCACACCTTGCCGGACTGCACCCGATCGCATTCCAGCGTGAGATGGCAACCCGGGGAATTTGTATTCATTATGAAATAGAAGATTTTGAACAAGATTTAGAATCTTTGTGAGAACGAGGTTGGCAATGATAATTGTCAGTAATACTTCTCCTTTGAGTAATTTAGCGGCGATCGGTCATTTGAAGCTATGGACGCGCTGCTCGCTCAGGCGGGTTTTCGGATGAGTGCAGCATTATACATCCGAATTTTACAAGCGGCTGATGAATAATTTGTGATACTCACTACTGTGCCGATTTTGCCGATATTATTCTCACTTTTAGTCGTTCCTGGAAATTTTTTTAGGGAAAGCATTATATCATAAATCTTTAAAAAATACCGATTTTTTGGATAGAGAAAAAATAGTTAGAGATCTGAGTAATTTTACTTTTTGCGCTATACTTAGCCTATTCCCGTTTAGAAATTTAATGTTTAGGCACGACTGATTCTGAAATGAATTCACAACAATTGATTAGCCGCACTGAGGAAGAAATCAGGATTCCTCATGCGGAGTATGCGAAGAAATTGCGTCCCCTGCTGCCATCAGAGGCGTTTGCACCGGATCCCAGTAAGTTAGTCATTTTATTGATTAATTTGGGAATCATGATCCTGGGTTGGGCGATCGCCTCCACCTTAGATCAGTGGCCCGTCCTCTGGGTAGGGCTTTACCTCCCGATCGCCCTCATCATGGGCAACAGCATTGTTGTCCTGGGGTTTACTTCTCATATCCTGATGCATGGGAGTGTCATCAAAAATAAGCGAGTGATGGACATCATGGGGTTTTTCGGATTTGCCCTGTTGTGGATGCCACCGACCCTGTGGAAAGTGGTCCATAACCGTGAGCATCACAATAAAACCAATTCCATAAACGACCCCGATCGCAACTATTTGGAGAGTGAGCCTAAAAATTGGGGAAAATGGTTTCAAAACCTAATTGTGCCTTCTGCGGAGGTCAATCCCTTTTTCTTAGCGGTGGGGATGGCCACTGGCTGGTTCCTCTATTGTGTCCGACACATCAGCGCAGTGCTGTTGTTCAACAATAAATCCGTGGATTACGTCCCGGCAGCTATTACCGTGAGTCCGAAAGAACGACGGGCGATCGCATTAGAAGTAGCGGCGATCGCAGCGATTCATCTCACCATCTTGTTTTCCCTACAATTTGACCCGCTCAAACTCCTGCTGAGTTACTTTTTGCCGATCGCCCTTGGCTATGCCGGTGTCATATTTTATATTTATACCAATCACATGGTCTCGCCGATGAGCAGCGTTAACGACCCCACGTTCAACAGCTTATCCCTCCGAGTTCCTAAATTCTTTGATTGGTTGCATTTGAATTTTTCTTACCACACCGAACATCATATTTTCCCCAACATCAACTCAGACTATTACCCCCAAGTCCGAGAATTACTAGAACTGCACTATCCCGGTCGGTTGAATTTAATAGATGCCACAGAAGCTTGGCGTTTATTGCTACAAACTCCTCGCCATTACAGAGATGAAAATACCTTTACCGATTGGTCCGGAGAAAAATCGGTCCCTTGTCCGGTGATCCCGACTTCCGCTAAAAACTGACCCTTAAGCAAAAACAACCGACACT
>CAYUEH010000781.1:0-2616 GCA_964442465.1 uncultured Laspinema sp.
CAACAGCGGCGATCGGACTTAAGACGTTCAGTTTGGTTGGCATTAATCGATTCATGGGTAAAGTTTCCTCTTGGATTTATCTATTAGACTTCTTGCAAAATAACGGATTGATCCCCCCAACCCCCCTTAAGAAGGGGGGCTTTTCAGAATTTTTCAAGAGTTCTATTGATAGTCTGACATCTTGAGGATGAGGTTGAGGAATCGGTTACCGTTTTTGAAACTCATTTTTTTTTTACCCCTCCCCTCGGGGATTCAATTAGACTTTGGGCCAAACTCTAAAAAGCCCCCCTTCTTAAGGGGGGTTGGGGGGATCAATCCGTTTCTTTTTGTCAGAAATCTATTGAATCTAGCTTTTAATTGCCCTTAAATCAATCCCGCATTTTTCTGAGCATACTGCAAATTATTCTGATACTCTATCACCTTAACTTGAGCCATGTCATAATTGGCGTTATTTTGGGGGACTGCCTCCATGAAGGCGATCGCCTCTTGCCAGTGTTTGGCAACTTGTACCCACTGTTCGGGAGTTTTGGCGGTTTGGGTCAGGTTTGCCGCACTCGTTGCCTTCTTAACTGCTTCCCCAAAGGGGTCGGAATTGGGCGCAATTTCTACAGTCCGAGTTTCAGTTTGAATGGTAAATTCAACCCGCCGATTTTTTTCCCGTCCTTGGGGATTATCAGAACCATCAGGATTGGTATTCGGGGCGATCGGTTGACTTTTTCCTAACCCTTGGGTTTGGATGCGGGTGGGTTCCGCTTGAAAATTATTGACAAAATAATATTTCACTGCCGCTGCTCGTTTTTGCGACAATTCTATATTATATTCGTCGGTTCCTTTGCTGTCTGTATGTCCATGAATCAACACCCGGGCATCCTTAAAATGGGTCAACACTTGATTGACTTTTTCCAAAGTCGGTTTTGCTGCCGCCCGGACGTGATATTTATCGAATTCAAATAAAATATTGTCTGAAAGATTGAATTTAATCCCTTCAATGGTGGTTTCCGCATTTAATTCGGTGAGGGTTTGTTCCACCTCAACTGGCGTCGGCAACACCGTTTCTACCATAATTCGGGTTAAATCCGTCGGGTCTTCTTCCACAGTAACTAGAGTCGGTTCCGGTGGCCGTTCTACTTGGACTGAAGTCGCAGAGGGGAGAGTTTCTGTGGTTGCTGAACTCGGTTCTGGTGTTGTTTCTATGGAAGTAGAACTCGGTTCTGGTGTTGTTTCTATGGGTACTGGAGTCGGCGGAGGTGGTGTTTCTACGTTGGGTCTCCTTTTAGCCAAAAATTGAGGGTCAATCCTGCTCATGGGAACAGGTTTAAAGGTCCATGTTGTCCTAGGGGTCTGGTTAACCTTTTCTAATTGAGTGACAGGAACAGGGACGATTTCATAGGTGGTAATTTCGGATGAGTTTTGCTGGGAATTTTGGCAAGCGTTAGTTGTCAACAGCAAGCTAGAGGCGATGACTAGATTTAGGGATTTAATTGGTTTGGGCATTGTCGGAATTTCGCGAAATTTCAATATTCATCATATTAAATCGAGTATGATTTCGGGAAGAAGAATTAGCCCTGACCCACTCCATTCTAGTTTCTAATTGGATAGTTTTAACTTCAGGCAATAACCGACCCATAAATACAAATAGACCGTTAAGCGTCGTACCCGGTGGGATTTGAATCAGTGGATTATCTGGAGGGATGGCTAGATTGTATTTGTTACTTTTGTCATCATAGATAAAGATATGTTCTTTTTCCGTATCAATTTCGATGACCTCTCGGCGGCCATTGGTGATGGATAATGTTAGGATTGTACTATCTTCAGCCAAGGCGACTTCTGTCAATCGCAACACAATTTCGCTTTGATTGATTTGTAAATCATAACGTTCTGTCACCGTTGGAGATGTTGTGGTTGCGGGTGCGCCTCCGGGGACTTGTTGTGCCAAGGGGTTAGAATCACACCCGACACAGACCAAGGAGAGGAAGGCGATCGCGGCGAACAGGCGAAGGTTCATAGATGCGCGGTTTTTAATATTAATTGATTATTGTACTCGATATCCGGGAATCGGTGGTTGGGTTAATCTTTAAGAATTATTAAGAAATGTTGCCTCATTTTTGGGCCTCAGTAGTAATGCGGAAACTGTCAATATTACTACAGTTATAAAACAATAAATTTATGTCTTAATTTTGAACAAAACCCTAGAAACTTTATAGGTTTTTCCAGTGTTATGAGGTACATTTTCTAGGAGTGCGAGCATCTTGCTCGCTTTCTAAAATAGCGAGCAAGATGCAAAGCCTACGGCATAGCTTCGCTTACCGCACTCCTGTCAATATTTGTACCCTAAGAGTCCTGGAATCGCTCTATTTAGCCAACCTATGATAAAATAACACAATCCCTCTATCCGCCACAAAATCATGTCCAACTTAACCCTCAAAGACCTAGAAATACTTCAAGGTGTCATCCGTCACGCGGGGTTAGACTATCAATTAGAATTAGAAACCGGCCAAATTTACATCCGGGGACCTTCAGATATTGTATCCAGTGAGGTTGGGGTTCGGTTAATTGCGGCGCTTTATGCTTGGATTAATCCGCGTCGATTGGGGCGAGTTTTTGACTCTGCCGGTG
>CAYUEH010000782.1:0-2608 GCA_964442465.1 uncultured Laspinema sp.
CTGGTCTTTAGACGAAACCCATCACTTCCAACCCGAACCCCTGGTGATTGCAACGGCTGAATCGTAACAGGGGCAAGAATTCCCGCTGTGGCATTAAGAAACTTGGCGGCGATCGCCCTGAGCCAAATATTGTCAACAAATTTCGATAAAATAATAAAATAGGAGTTTGCCCTGCCCGAGCAACACTGCCATGTTAAATCCCAATCTGGACGAAATCCAGTTAAACTCAGACGATTACGAACGGTATTCCCGTCATTTAATCTTACCCGAAATTGGCGTAGAAGGACAAAAGCGCCTAAAAGCCGCCAGCGTCCTTTGTATCGGCACCGGAGGTCTCGGTGCACCCTTGTTGCTCTATTTAGCTGCTGCCGGTGTCGGACGCATTGGCATCGTGGATTTCGATGTCGTAGATACCTCCAACCTGCAACGACAAGTCATCCACGGCACCTCCTGGGTTAACAAACCCAAAATCGAATCGGCGAAAAACCGCATTCTGGAAATTAATCCCTTCTGCCAAGTTGACCTCTACAACACCCGGTTAAGTGCAGAAAATGCCCTAGATATCCTCAAACCCTACGATATTGTCGTCGATGGCACCGATAACTTCCCCACGCGGTACTTAGTCAACGATGCCTGCGTCTTGTTGGATAAACCGAACGTCTATGGTTCCATTTACCGCTTTGAAGGTCAGTCAACGGTGTTGAATTATCAAGGCGGTCCCAACTACCGTGACTTGTACCCAGAACCCCCACCGCCAGGACTGGTCCCCTCCTGTGCCGAAGGAGGCGTTTTAGGCATTCTCCCGGGAATTATTGGGGTGATTCAAGCGACAGAAACCGTAAAAATTATTACCGGTGCCGGAACTACCCTGAGCGGGCGGCTCTTGCTTTATAATGCTTTGGATATGAAATTCCGAGAGCTGAAATTGCGACCCAATCCAGTTCGTCCCGTGATTGAAGAACTGATTGATTATGAACAGTTTTGCGGAATTCCTCAAGCAAAAGCAGCGGAGGCTCAACAACAAATGGAAATTTCAGAAATGACCGCCACTGAACTCAAGCAATTGATGGACAGTGGTGCAAACGATTTTGTGCTGATTGATGTTCGCAACCCGAACGAGTATGAAATTGCTCAAATTCCCGGTTCAGTTCTGGTCCCTCTACCGGATATTGAACAAGGGAAGGGTGTGGAGAAGGTGAAAGAATTGGCGAATGGTCATCGCTTGATTGCTCATTGCAAAATGGGCGGGCGATCGGCTAAAGCCTTGGGAATTTTGAAGGAAGCAGGGATTGAAGGAACGAACCTCAAAGGTGGAATTACCGCCTGGAGTCAAGAGGTGGATCCGTCGGTGCCGCAGTATTAAGGGATTCAAAAATTCCGGCTAGGATACTGGTTTTTTTTGCCTGAGTGCGATCGCCCTCAAAAATAACCGGGGCGATCGCCCCCACAAAAAACCCCCCAGAGGGCCTGGAGGGGTTCAAAATGTGACATGAGGGCATGATTTTTGGATGTCACCCATCCCTACATTCACTCAGCGATCTTTGAATGAATGCAAGGATTGAGGTCCGGTGTACTTAACTCTGACATAAGGACCAAACCAAACGAAATGCGCCGGTGGCATCAGAGGGTGTCAACGCTCTAATCCAGTGGCATTGCTTGCGTCTAGCTAGTGATTAATATATCCAGACCATATTACATTCCCATGAAATGGGTATGAAGTTTGCGTGACAGTTCCCAGCAATCCCCAGTCGGTTTGAGCCTGACTCCAGTCTAAAAATAATCCCGGCGATCGGCAACAATATCGGGCTTTCTTTTGGTTATGTGCTGACTATCCTCAAGTTAAGTACGGGTAAATATCCCCCCTTGTCAAGTATCCCAGGAGGAATTTTCACTTGATCCCCATAAGGGATTAAACATTTTTTAAAAAATGCTGATTTAAGCTCAAAATCGGGAAAACTAAGAAGAGGAAGGACATAATCCAGTAGGATCAACCCCAACACCTTAAACCGTCATTATTGAGGATAACGCTATGCTAGGCCCCATGTCTGAAGCCCAACGACATCAATCCACCTCCCTTGAGGGGTCTGCAACCCCATCCCGGACCTATCGAACCGACTCTCGTAACGACGTTTGTCGTCGCAATGGTTGGGAAAAAGAAGAAATGGAAATGGAGAAAATGCTGCGGGATCTTCCCGATCGCCTATCCTCCCTAGAAAGCTTCCGCGAACGGTCTACTCGGTGGTAAACTTATCAGTCAATTAACTGGAAAACGTTTGATTTTTGACAACCCTTGCGATCGCTGGCCTCCAACCCACCCGACTGCCGCCCTATCTCCGGGCAGAATCACCCCCAGGATCGCCAATTCCACCGATGAAACTGCTTCTCGTCTTTCCTTCCGCCTCGGTTGCCTATTTCTGATTTCTGTTCCTGTTGGGTGCCACACCTAAAATCCCAACAGGAAACGATCTCAACCCAGCATGACACAGCATCCCAGTCCCTCCCCACCGCCACCCGCTACAATTTCGGCCAGGGAACTACAATATTTAATCCAACTTCGTAGTAACGACTTCAGTCGTTTCTTATTGTTCGTAGTAACGACTTCAGTCGT
>CAYUEH010000783.1:0-2608 GCA_964442465.1 uncultured Laspinema sp.
TACCGCTTTTATAGAGTTGACAAACAATCAATTGCTAAACCCAAGCATGGTACATCCGATGGATGATATCGCCAATCAAGCTCGCCAGGGCAGCGTATCGGCGATTATTCAAGTCCTGAATGAAAAACTGGCTCCTTCCGGCGTCAGAACCCGCGCCGTGTTTGCTGATGGCGTGTTGCAACTGCTATGCGAGGCGGGGAGTCTCGAACTCCTGGACCAATCTACTGTGGTCGATCGCATTCGACATATTTTAGAGTCTTTGGCACCGCGCAATATTCGGCGAGTCCATATCAACAGCCGTCTGGTGCGAGAACAGCAGTTGTTGTGGCTGGAGGAAATTAACCGGGACCCGGAAAATCAACTCCTCTGGTCCGAATTGATTACCCTCAAAAAACCCAATATCTTCAAACAAATGGGCCAAGATTTCAGCCGTCCCAAACCCCGCACTGACCCCGCTTTCCCCAAATCCCCCTATTCCCGTCAAGTCCGAGAAGAACGCCAATTTCGTAGAGGGATCCTCAATGGCCTTGGGGTAAGCCTATTCCTGGTGACTCTGGGTTTACTGATTTATAACTGGCCCCAAATTCAGGCCGGATTACAGTCAGGTCAATTTTCCCTGACTTCTGGCAATCCTGAAGAGTCATCCGAGGCCCTCAGCGATCGCGATGCCTTTGCCGAAGCGGTGCGATTAGCTGAACAAGCCTCCGCTGATGGGAAAGTGGCTCAAACTGCATCGGAATGGTTGGTGATTGCCGCCAAGTGGGAACAGGCTTCGATGTTAATGGCTTCAGTCCCGGCAGATCATCCTCGATACAAAATCGCTCAAAACCGCACGGAACTCTATCGCAGTTACAGCGAGGAGGCCCAAAATCAAGGCGATCGCCTGCGTCAAGAACAACTCTAATTCATAGCTTGGACTGGGGAATTCAAGTCCGGTGATCTGAACCAACCTAGCCACGCTGACTGAAATAGCGGGACGGTTTTACCTGGAAAATTCCCCTTGTCTCTAGGCTGTCATGTTGATCAAATCCGGTCTCGATTTCTGGCGGTTTACATTCCCATTAAATTCCAAATAGGGTATTTAACCGCTTGCGAATCCAAATCAACGGCTTTTCTTCCCCTTCAATTTCCTCATCCACCAGCAATCCTAAAGTTTTCAGGGATTGTTGTCTTTCGGATAACTTTTCGGCAATGCGATCGGCTAAATTACTATGGGTGACTAACAACCGTTGTAAATCATTGCGATCGATTACAAATAAAATCGTATCTTCCAAGGTTCTGACACTGGCCGAACGGGGAATCCCCATCAGTAACGAAATTTCTCCAAAAAACTCTCCGGCGTGCAGGCTGGCAATATATTTTTGCAGTCTTTGGGAAAACACTTCCACCGAACCAGATAGAATAATATAAAAAGAATCACCCGGGTCATTTTCCCGACAAATTAAGCGATCGCCTGGAAACAATTGGCGATATCCATACTCAATTAAGTGCAGCAATTCCATATCGCTACAGGTCTCAAAATAGGGCATTCGGCGCAGCAAATCCCGCAATGTCCAGTTATTCGGGGATTTGGGAATCGCTTTTTCGAGCTGGGGAGGCGGATGATCCGAGGGAGAAAGCGTTTCCGGACTGGGAACAGTGGGAATCTGATGTTTAAATAAGGTCTTAAGGGAATCGAGATTGCGAATATGTAAATCTCGCTGCGGAAACGGAATTTCAATCCCTCGCTGACGCAATTCACACTCAATCCGAAAATTTAAGGCACTTTTAATCGGGTCGCTATTTTGCGGTTCATCAATCCAGACTAACAGTTCAAAGTCTAAGGCACTGTCTCCAAAGGCTTGAAACCAGACTTTAGGCGGCGGGTCAGATAATACGTCAGGTTCTTTACGCGCTGCGGTGAGGAGTGCTTCGGTGACTCCTGCTGGATCAGTCCCATAAGCAATTCCGACGGGAATATGTAGGCGACATTTCGGGTCTTGATAACTCCAGTTAATAATATTAGTTTCGACAAATCGAATATTAGGAACAATCACAAATACTCCATCGCGACTCCGAACAATGGTGGAACGAATGGAGATTTTTTCGACAGTTCCAAATAAATCATCGACTTGGATATAGTCGCCGACTTTAATGGGTTGTTCAAAGAGTAAGGTAATGCCACTGATGAAGTTACTGGCGAGATTTTGCAACCCAAAGCCGATACCAATTCCTAAAACCCCGGCAACAACGGTGAGGGAACTCAGGTCGATTCCTGCGCTTTCGAGGACAATCAGAAACGAGAGGGCGCTGAGAAGATATCCCATGACCGAGGCGATCGCTTCTCGGGTGCCGATGTGAAATTTTAAGCGCCCTAATAACCGGCGCTTAATCCATTCATTCACCCGGCGGGAGATAAAATAGGCGATCGCACTCAGTAATAGCAGTTGAGCAAGGCGATTCAGGGAAAATTCATTCCCTCCCACTCTAAACAAATCTTTGGTAAAAATCTCCCCGAAAACCGTTAAGAGGTGTTGTGTCTGCTTGATGATCCAATTTACCATTGAGCTAAACCGCCTAGCCGGAATTTCAGGTTTGATTTTAACTCACTTGAAAGAGAGAGTCTATC
>CAYUEH010000784.1:0-2599 GCA_964442465.1 uncultured Laspinema sp.
AAATAAGAATAAATTCCCCAATAATTAGCCCGCATCGAACAGTCAATCCCTTGGCAGAAGACCGCAGAGCAAGTAGAGTGTAGGTACATCTAAGTGCGGGTGCATCGGAAAGGGGAGAATCTCCTCATCAGTGAGGCGATACTGAAACCGGAAAAATTTTCATCATAGCTTTGCCGGTTCTCCTGATTTACCATGACCCACCATGTGACCCTTTTCTCAAAACTAATAGAGAATTTGTCGGAGTGGTCATGACTGAAAACCCCTCTTTTCGATCCGTGTGCATAAATCATCAGGAACAAACGCGGATCTTGCGATACATTAAGCTCAACTCGATCCACCTGGATTTCATCAGCTCATTAGCGATGCCAACCATTAACCTGCCTCAACATCCGCGATTCGACCCAAGTCAGAACGAGTCCTCGTCTTTCACCGGATCTGGGTTTGCCCGGGAGCCCCGGGAAAGCCCCGATGAGTCCCGCAAAACCACCGGCTTAATTCGGTTAACCCTAACCTTATTATTACTCCTAGGTGGGAATGGGGGTGCAATCCTGGCACAAACGACCGATCCGGGAACGCTAACGGACCCCTCGCGCATTCCCAATCCCCTGCCACCGGGTAGCCCCCAATTACCGGAACGCCCTCCGTTGCTACCCCCACCGGAAGAACTCCTCCAACCTCCGACTACGGATCCGACTGCACCACCCTTGCAAGTAGACCCCACGGGAGAAATTCCCGGATCAATTGAGGTGCAACGGTTTGAGGTATTCGATAGTACCGTCTTCAGTAACGAAATCTGGGCGGAGATTTTAGCCCCATTTACGGACCGCCCCCTGTCCTTTGCGGAACTGTTGCAAGCGCGAACGGCGGTGACTCAACGGTACACTCAGGAGGGATATATTACCTCTGGGGCGTTAATTCCCCCCCAAACCCTAGAAGATGGGGTGGTGAGGATTCAGGTGGTGGAAGGGGGATTAGAAGAAATTAATGTGACGGGGAATCAGCGGTTGAGTCCCAATTATGTTCGGTCCCGATTGGCGATCGCCACGGAAAAACCCATCAATATTGACCAACTCCTCGATGCCTTGCGCCTGTTACAACTGGACCCCCGGATTGAAAATATCTCCGCAGAACTTGCGGCAGGGTCTCGTCCAGGTCAAAATGTCCTCGATGTGCGGATTACGGAAGCATCGGCATTTGGCAGCGAGTTCGTCTTAGATAACGGGCGATCGCCTAGTGTGGGCAGCTTCCGCCAGCAAGGGACTGTTTACCACCGCAACTTATTCGGGTTCGGGGATACCCTGAATTTCTCCTACACCAATACCGAAGGCAGTAATCAGTGGGATGTGGGCTATACCCTGCCGATTAATGCCCGCAATGGGACCTTTAGTGTCTCTCACGGTCGCACTCAAAGCGAAATTATTGAACCCCCCTTTGATCGCGTAGATATTGAAGCAAAATCTCGCAATACTGAATTTACCTTACGCCAACCCTTGATCCAAAGTCCCACCCGGGAATTTGCGATGGGATTGACTTTCGCCCGTCGTTCTAGTGAAACCTCCATTTTAGGGGTGAATTTTCCCCTCTCTCCGGGGGCCAATGATGATGGGGAAACCCGGATTTCCGCCTTCCGGTTCTTTCAAGAATGGACCGCGCGCAGTTCTCGGGAAGTTTTAGCGGCCCGATCGCAGTTTAATCTTGGGGTGGGTTGGTTTGATGCTACAGTGAATTCTTCCGCCCCGGATAGTCGCTTTTTGAGTTGGCGGGGACAGGGACAGTGGTTGCGGGTTCTGGGTTCGGAAAACAGTGACCCCCAACGGTCCCCGACTCTATTAGTCCGGGGGGATGTCCAATTATCATCAGGGTCATTGCTACCCCTAGAACAATTCGGGTTAGGGGGATTAGAAAGTGTCCGGGGTTATCGCCAAGATGCGCTTTTAACTGATAATGGGGCGATCGCTTCTGCCGAACTTCGCATCCCCGTGTATCGCCAAAATTGGTTTGGGGTACAAGTGATCCCGTTTGTGGATGTGGGCACCGCTTGGAATAGTGGAGATGGAGACAATCCAGACCCCAATACTATAGCTGGGGCCGGACTCGGTTTACAGCTTGATTTCGGCGATCGCCTCCGAGCCCGCTTAGATTGGGGGTATCCCTTGATAGATAGCCCCTCTGGCGATCGCACCTGGCAAGAAAATGGCTTTTATTTTTCCATTGTCTCTAACCCGTTTTAATCCAAAAAACCCACAGCCATTCAGGGTGTGGCTGTTGCGGACTGGCTTCCGATCCCGGAAACACATCAGAAGGGGTTTCCCTTATTTTACTTCTCCAAACTGGACCGTGAAAAGTTCTGTATAACCCCTCGGGTGTCACGCTACGCGGCTCAAACTCCAAACCCCTCTCTTCTCAAAGTCCCTCTCCTAAGAGGAGAGGGATTTAGTCCGAGGTTCTTAGATTGACCAAGAACCAATGACCAATGACCAATTAATTTATCTGACGTTGGAGGAAAAAACTATGCCGGGGCGACTTCAATCCCGATCGCGATCTCCGCATTCCGTTAAAGCGATCGCACTCTATTTTACAGCACTGTCAATGGGGAGTT
>CAYUEH010000785.1:0-2597 GCA_964442465.1 uncultured Laspinema sp.
AAATTGAGATGCTCCCAATTGATGCCGATAACAGACCCGAATTATCCCGATGTTTTCCCTTAGAGATAGCCAGAATAGCAGGAATTGGGAACTAGACTTAATTAGACCTTTTGCAAAATTCTCTTAAGCCCCCCTTTTTAAGGGGGGTTGGGGGGATCAATCCGTTATTTTGCAAGAAATCTACTGTACAATTGCCCTAACCAACCTCCGCCAACATTCCCCAATTTCTCCTGTGTAATCTACAATCTAAATAACCCGGACAACAGAGGAAAGTCAGATGCAAGCTCCCCTCCTCCAAAGACGTTATCAAATCTTACAACCCCTCAGCCAAGGCGGATTTGGCAAAACCTTTCTCGCTGCCGATACTCAACGTCCCAACCACCCTCACTGTGTGGTCAAACAACTCCAAATCCAGCCCTCCTCCCCTGGGGTTACCCTTGCTAACTCGGTTGTAGAGAAAGCTAAACAGTTATTTGACCAAGAAGCAGCCCTCCTGGAAAAATTGGGCAATCATCCCCAAATTCCCCGACTCTTGGCTTATTTTGAGGAGAATCATCACTTTTATTTAGTCCAAGAATTAATCACCGGACATCCCCTGAGTAAAGAAATTATTCCTAATCTCAAACTCAGCGAAACCGAAGTGATTCAGTTATTACAAGATACTTTAGAAGTGTTGGCCTTTGTTCATGAAAAACAGGTGATTCACCGGGATATTAAGCCGGATAACTTGATGCGTCGTCAAGAGGATGGGAAAATCGTGTTAATCGATTTTGGGGCGGTGAAAGAGATTAGAAACCTTTCGGCGACTTCTGGGACGGCATTGCAAACGATGGCGATCGGGACTCGTGGCTATATGCCGAACGAACAAGCAGCGGGAAAACCCCACTTGAACAGCGATATTTATGCCTTGGGAATTATTGCCATTCAAGCCTTAACCGGGTTAAATCCTGACCCTAGAACGGGTGGATTACCCCAAGATAAGACCACTGGGGAAATCGCTTGGCGTCCGTTGGCTAAAGTTAGCGATAATTTAGCCAATATTATTGATAAAATGGTGTTCCAGGACTATCGGCAAAGGTATGCGGATGCAGGAGCAGCCTTGCAAGATATTTTAGCCTTATCCAATTCTTCAGTTCCTTCCACTGCGCTATCTGGAAACGGTGCTTCTGGGACTCATTCTGTCGTCAAATCTCAGCAAGGTACATTCATGTCAAAAATCAAGTGGCCCCGAGGGGATAAACTGGGTTTAGCAGGAGTCATGGTGGGAGCGTTGGGAGTGATGACTGCTGCCTTTACCGTTCCCGAAGTCCGAGGATTTATTGGATTAGAGGGGGTTAAAGATGGGCTGTATCAAGACAATGGGATTATGCTGAAATATCCCGGGGATTGGCAGGTGCAACAGATTCATCCACCCTTGGGAGGCGATCGGGCAGTATTTCAAGCCCCCCGACAACAGCCCTCAGACTATCAAGAAACCATCACCCTCACCATCATTGAGTTACCCCAACCCCTGACCCCCCAGGAGTATTATCAACAACAATTGCGTCCTCAATTGGAAACAGAATATAATCTCAACTTAGTCAATACCGCTGCTGACACCACCCTGGACAACCGGGCGGCAAATATGGTAATCTATAGTACCACAAACAATGGGATTCCCATCAAACATCAAGCCATCTGGACGGTGAAAAATAGCAAAGTTTATCAACTCACCTATAGTGGCGAAGCCGCCAATTTTCCCACGGACCAGCAAACCGTCATTAAAAAGTTGCAAGACTCGTTTAAAATACCGAAATAAGTCCAAATCATAGCAAAAATGACAACCTCGTAACAACCTCGTAACAACCTCGTATCATGGCTCTGCCGTGATACGCCCCTTCTGCGGCTCTGCCGCCTAATAAGGGAGGCAGAGCCTCCAAAGAGCATGACTCGGCTGAAGCCCAGTCACGAGTAAATTCCAGCTAGTTCTAGGATTTAATGTCAAAAATCTTAGGTAAATCATGAGTAATATCACCCTTCAAAATTTTGATGATGACTTGAAAAAACTGCTGCAAAAGCGAGCCGATTATTATGGGCGTTCTCTGGAAGAAGAAGCGAAAGAAATCCTTCGGGCGGTTTTAAAAGAAACTCCTGTGGAACCGTTAAATCTAGCAGAAACTATCCACAAAAGATTTGCTGATTTAGGAGACTTTGAAATACCAGCGATTCCCCGAGAACCGTTACGCGAACCCCTTACTTTTTAAAACTGATATAATTTCTTGCCAGATGCCACCAACATATTCATGACTATCCCATTTCCACAACTGTGCTGTTATAATCAACCAGTTCACGCTTTAAAGGTCGGGGACTGCACTCATCAAGCAGGATTCGCATAGTAGGCTGTTAATATTTCTTTGGCAACTTCCAAAGTGGTAACGGCTTGTTCTCGACTCACACTAGGAAAGTGGTCTAAAAATTCATCCAAGGGTTCGCCTGCTTCCAGATAATCCAGCAAGGTTTTCATAGGCACACGAGTTCCCACAAAAACTGGGATTCCTCCCAGGATGTCAGGGTCACTATGAATCACAGGAACAGTAGTTTTCATTTGACTGATTGGG
>CAYUEH010000786.1:0-2585 GCA_964442465.1 uncultured Laspinema sp.
GGAGAAGTTCCTGGCTTCGGATGAGGCGAAGGAGAAAGCTGTCGTGAAGGCGTAATCGCTAGACTAAAGGGGTGAGCATTGCTTGCCCCTTTAGTTTTGTTCTCCTCCTCGTGTCATGGCTCCAGCCGTGACACGCGCTCCGGCGGCTCTGCCGCCTACTCGGGAGGCAGAGCCTCCCCAAGGACATGACTCGGCTGGAGCCAAGTCACGAGGATAAAATAATGGGACGCTGCCGGCGGATATCTACAAGTCGGCGCAGTTCCGATCAATTAAGGAGAAGAAAAAAGCTATCGCGCAGGCATAAGATAAGCTTAGTCATACGGTTGGATCCAGTTTAGACTTGCCCCTGACGTTTTGTATGTGACGTATATAAACAGAAACTCCAATGGTTAAAGGCGAATTTTTCAGAGAGCAAAAAGAACAGTCGAAAATCAAGACTAATATCCTGGTCAAGTATTTTCGTGCTTGGGCACAGATTATGAAGTCCAACAGTACAAACCCTCTAGCATATATAGACTTGTTTTCGGGGCCTGGATACTATGATGACGGCTCTCAATCAACCCCAATAGAGATACTATCTTTAATTATCAACGAAACTAATGTTGATAATGAATTTATTTTTAGAAATAGAGTTATGACTCTTTTTAATGATGTAAACAGGAATTTTACTGAATCACTAAAACAGTCTATTAATAGCATCAAAAATATTGACACTCTACGATATTATCCACAAGTATTTAATGAGGAAATTGGTATTAATGTAATTGATCAACTTAGAGTGTTAGAGTCAGGTCCCAAGTTATTTTTTATTGACCCATGGGGGTATAAAGGGCTATCCCTCCAACTCATTGGTTCTACCATAAAAGATTGGGGTTGTGATTGTATATTTTTCTTTAATTACAACCGAATTAACATGAGTTTGACCAATCCTAGTGTTAAAGAACATATTGATGCTTTATTTGGAGTCACTCGGGCTAATAAGCTACGAGAGCGAATTGCAGAATTTTCTCCAAAAGACAAAGAGTTATCTATTGTTGAAGAAATTTGCGATGCTCTTCAAGATGTCGGAGGCGAATATAGATTACCATTTCGATTTAAAGATGAAAATCAGGATAGAACGAGTCACTATCTCATTTTTGTGAGCAAGAAATTCAAGGGATTTGAAATTATGCGAGATATTATGGCTAAAGAAAGCTCCTCGAACGATGAGGGCGTACCTTCATTTGAGTATAGTCCTGCATCAGAAATTCAACCTTATCTATTTTCCTTTACCCAACCCTTACAAGTGTTGAAGGATATGTTGGTTACTGAGTTTGATCGGCAAACTCTAACTCGTGATGAAATTTATCAACGTCACAGTCCCAACCGTCCTTATGTAAAGAAAAATTACACACAGGCTATCCTAGAACTAGAAGCAGAAGGCCGATGTACCATTACTGTAAGGACTAAAAACAGAAGACAACAAGGTAAATTGCCTAAAAATGCTCAAATTACGTTCGAAGAGTCAGACCCCTCAAGCCAAGATCAGCAACTCAGTCTCTTTTAGCAAAAACAAAAATTGCAAAGAGAGTTAATTCGCTAAACTTGAAGCGAGTGCCATCCTTGCTTTTTGATTTAACCTGTGCTAGAATGAAAGGTATATACTATGATTTTAGATAGCTGTTTTTGATAGTGAATTCATCATAAAAAAAATTAACTTAAATTATTGTAAATCAGAAAATCATAAAAGCCATGTCTTCCAAATCATCAATTGAATGGACGGAATCGACTTGGAATCCCACGACGGGATGCACCAAAGTTAGCCCAGGGTGCTTGAATTGCTATGCTGAGCGTTTTGCGGAACGCTGGCGTGGTATCAAAGGGCATCCCTATGAGCAAGGTTTTGATATTCGAGTGTGGCCAGATCGCGTCGCGATGCCGTTGTCATGGAAAAAGCCGCGCCTGATTTTTGTCAACTCCATGAGCGATCTATTTCATGATGAGATTCCACTTGATTTTGTGCAATCTGTGTTTGATGTGATGGAAAAAGCTCACTGGCATCAATTTCAGTTGTTAACCAAGCGTCCTGAACGGATGTTAGAACTGTCTCAGCAACTGGATCGCTGGCCGTCTAATGTTTGGGCGGGTGTTAGTGTCGAATCTCAAGCCTGGACGTGGCGATATGACGTTCTCAAACAAATTCCTGCACAAATTCGTTTTCTATCTTGTGAACCCTTAATCGGTCGTCTTCACTTGGACTTACAAGGAATTAACTGGGTAATTGTTGGGGGAGAGTCGGGGCCTGGATCACGTCCCATGAAGATTGAGTGGGTTAGGGAAATCAGAGATCAGTGCTTGAGTTCTGGAGTGCCTTTCTTTTTTAAGCAATGGGGTGGAGTTCAGAAGAAAAAAAATGGACGGACGCTAGATGGTAGAACTTGGGATGACTTTCCGAGTCTTCATGAGGATAAGCCGCTTTGTGTGAAAAGCTCTTGAATGTTTTAGTGAGTCACCAAGGGATTCTCGAACCATGACCACAAGCCAACAGCAGTCGCTCAGTCTCAAGGCGTTCTTGAACTTACCGCCAACTCAACCGGAGAGCGAAT
>CAYUEH010000787.1:0-2580 GCA_964442465.1 uncultured Laspinema sp.
GAGGAAGATTGCCGATGGATTGCGGAACGAGTCAAAGGGAATGCCTTTATTTTGAACCAATTGGCGGCGATCGGGGCCGAAAGTCCCGGGTATCTGAGGAAACATCCCGAACTGGTGACACAAGAGGCAGAACCGATTCTGCAAGCGCAACTCGGGCGGCAAAGTCAAGCAGGGTTAGACTTGTTACGGCGAATGTGCGTCTTGCGCGTCGGCATCGATATCCAGGGATTGACCTTTTTGCGCCTGTACACCGATGACAGAGAGAAAAATAAGCGGTTTGAGAGAAAGGAAATCAAAGAAACTGAAGAAATTATCATGCGCTTGGTGAATAGTTCCTTGGCACAGCGTCATTATGATAAGAAGGAGTGCGAGTGGTATTATGACCTCCATCGCTTGATTGTCGAATACTTACAAATTCAATATCAAGCCGAATTACCACAACTCATGGAGCAGGCTTATAAGTTTTACTGCACCCGCAAGACGTTAGAAAATCCGAAAATTTTAGAAGATTTACTCCCTGTTTTAGAGGCGCAGTATTTTGCATTCCGGTTGGAAAATTATGACGAAGCGTCACATTTATTAATGGGAACCTTAGAGAAACATTTGGAACCCTGGGGATACTGGGACCTTTTACAAGAATTGTACGAGCAAATTTTACATTATGTTAATGAGGATGCCCGTCCTTATTATCTACAGCGAATCGGATCGAAATATCGTGATCGGGGAAATTGGAATAAAGCAAAAAAATATTATCAGAATGCTTTAGAAATAGCACAAGAGACAAAAAATAATAAAAATTTGATTGCTGGGTTACTGGGACACTTAGGAGATATGGAGCGACTTTGTGGCAGATGGGATAAGGCAGAGGGTCTGTACCAACAATCTTTAAATTTGAGGATTAAATGTAAAGATGAAGCCGGTATAGCAACATCTTATGGATGTTTAGGAGATATCGAAATAAATCGCGGAAACTGGAATAAAGCCCAGTATCTATATCAACAATCTTTGAAATTAAGGAAAAAATTGGGTGATCGCTCCGGGATGGCAAGCTCTTGGGGAGTTTTGGCAGATATCCAGAAAAATTGCGGCAACTGGGATGAGGCGGAGCGTCTGTATGGGCAATGCTTAGAAATTGAAACCGAATTGAGCGATCGCTCCGGGATAGCAGCAACTTGGGGTTGTCTGGGAGAAAACGAACTCGGTAAAGGCAATCTCGATGCTGCTGAAAAATATTTAACCGAAGCATTGGCACAGATGGAAGCATTAAGAATGACTTGGCATATTGCGGAAGCAAATTTTGACCTCGCCCAACTCTGGCGTAAACGTGGGAATGAAGAAATTGCCCAGGAGCATTACCAAAAATCCCACCAAATCTTTCAACAATTAGGTGCAGCAAAGGATTTAGAACGGATTGAGCGGGAGTGGAATCAGGAAGTTTAGGGCTGTAGTAAAATAGGGGTTAGCGTTAGAAACCTGGTTGGCGCGATAATTGGGGAATTTTTTCCCAGATTGGCTCAAGCAACTGGGTTCTCATTTTATAAACTTTTATCGGACCATACAACTATGTCAATCCCCTCTCAAGTTCTCGCCAAATTGAAAATTTTAGAAACCCTTTATCAGCAAGGGAAATCTAATGAGGTCATCAACCAGACATTAGACAAGATTATCAGCCAAGAGTTGGCGGAGTCTCGGCAAAAAAATCAGGAACTCGAAGCCGAAATGCAAATTTTTGAACAACAGTATCAAATGTCATCGGCTGAATTCTTTAAACGATTTCACGCGGGAGAATTAGGAGATGAAATTGACTTTGTGGAATGGAACGCTTTTTATCAAATGTGGATAACGTTGCAAGAGCAGATTCAACTTTTGCAATTTACGGAAAATCTATGATGATTGAAGAGTATTTGACTGCTTTATGACAATTCCAATCCTGCCGGTGCTAGAATTATCGCCAGTGGCATCCGGGATATTCAGGAAACCATTCATGATGCTGAAACCTGGGAGAGGATTACAGGAGAATTTAACCGATGAACGAACAACCGTCAAAATCCATCTCTGAAATCTTTGAGGAGAGAACCCTCATCGATCGCGCTTTAAAAGTTGCCGCCAATCGTGCCTTTTTGCGTCACAAACAATTGGGACATCCGATTATAGTCTGGCAGGATGGAAAAATTGTCGAAATTCCCCCGGAAGAGATTTGCGTAGATGAAGAATATTTGTAACCCATCGGTCCCACCCGGAGTTACCGATAGTGGTCCAATTTCAAGGGTTAGAAACCGGGTTTCTTAATCAGATGTTGGCAATTGGCATTAGATGGGGTGAGAAACCCGGTTTCTGGTCCAATTTTAAGGGTTATAAACTGGGTGTTCTCGTGACGTGGCTCTGCCGCGTCATGCATTCTGGAGGCTCTGCCTCCAGTAGCCAAGCAAGGACTTAATCTGCCTATTGTACCTATGCTTCATTAGAGGGATAGGCGGCAGAGCCGCCAAGAGGGCGTGACGCGGCAGAGCCACGTCACGAGGAGTCCCCTCACGAGGAAAAAAAGGATAAATTTGCTAAACTGAACCCCTAATACCTATA
>CAYUEH010000788.1:0-2577 GCA_964442465.1 uncultured Laspinema sp.
GGGATCCCCCCAACCCCCCTTGGGAAGGGGGGCTAGTTTATTGATATCTTGATGTATTGCGATCGCCTTCTTCCCCACAGAGCGATCGCTTTTTGTTTACCTCTACTCAAACGTTCCCTCTGTGGCAATCACTCGAATCATTCAATTTTCACAAAACCACCCTCATTTGACTGATTTTGAGATAACTGTTCTGCTAGTTTTAACAACCCATCGATTGATAAATCTTCATCTAAAATAGGCCAGTGAATCCCATATCCAGAGGGTGAAACCCGATAAGCCTTGCGTTCTATATCCCCGGCAGATGCCAATCGAGGGGACACTTCAGATAACGGCAAGAGGTATCGGCGATTGTCTACCGATAAAATCATCACTGAACCCTCGAAGTCTATTTGCTGGACATCATGGCATTTTTCCATCATTGACCTCCAAAAACTCTTTCCCACTCTTCTACAATATCATCAAAATTTTGGAGAATTATTTTTCGCACCTCTCTAGTGTCTTTTCCACTCATGTTATAGGAATACGCCTCCTGTATTTCATAAGTTGCCACATTTAGCCAATACTTACAGTCTTTTTCCGCCTTTTGGACGTGAATGTGAATCGGTTCTGTTCCTTCATTGGAATAAAAAAATAATCGCCACCCCCGTATATATAAAATTGTCGGCATTGTAACCTTAATCCTTTTCCAAAGTGGAGTCTTCTTGTCTCTCAGGTTATAACCTGTATTGGTTTAGCTTGAGAATTCAGCGATTGCATCGTATTGTTTTTCTGTAAGTTTAACATAAAATCCGACGAGATGGAAATAGAGGGAGAGGAGCCGATCGCCTTTTTCCAGAATACGATCGCCCTTTTACTGTTAAAATAAATCATCAGAACGCAATTGGAGTTCTCCACTATGCCTGAGATGACTATAAAAGACGTGGAACGGATGGAGTTAATCCTCAGCGACGCTGGTTTTGACTGTCAAATCGAACTGGAACAAGGTAGCATTATTGTTATCGGGCCATCAGATATTGTAGCAAGCGAAGTCTCCCTCCAATTCGCGAGTCAACTTCTCAATTGGGTGAAACCCCGCCGTCTCGGTCGCGTCTTCGACTCAGCCGGTGGGTTTATTTTACCCAATAGCGACCTGAAAGCACCCGATGTTTCTTTTGTTTCGCGCAGTCGCCTCCCCAGAAGTATTCGCTATTTTGCTACTCTCGTTCCCGATTTAGTTGTAGAAGTCAAGTCTCAGAGTGACCGCATCAAAAAATTGCGGGAAAAAATTAAGGTTTATCTCGACCAAGGCGTACAAATTGCTATTTTAATCGATCCGGATACTTGCCTAGTCGAAGTTTACCGTCCCGATGCTTCGGTACAAACTTTGGGCAATGGTGACATTTTAACAGTGCCGGAATTACTCCCTGAATGGGAATTAGTGGTGGAAGAACTTTGGCCGGTAATATTTGAGGATGAAGAATAGGGTCCGTTTTTTCTCTAGCTTACAGTGAGGGCGAACTGCCCCAAATCTCAGAAATGCGATCGCCCCAAATCCCACTGCCAATCCCTCCAATGGCAAAAACTGCCATAATCGAATCAGGAAGTTTATGAACTGACAGTGATGAAAAGCATCAACATTTCTTTACCTGACTCGATGCGAGCTTATGTGGAAGAGATTGTGGCAACGGAGGGATATAGCACCCTGAGCGAGTATTTCCGGGAGTTGGTACGGCAAGACCAAAAGCGGAAAGCCACCGAACGCCTGGAAACTCTGTTGTTGGAAGGGCTCGAATCCGGAACTGCAACGGCGATCGCACCGCAAGATTGGCAAGACATTCGCGCAGCAGTACGGGAGAGATTAGCCAAACAGTCTAACCCAACTGAGGAGTGATAAGCAACGTTAGTAAACGCCCGCAAGTCATCCGGGATTTAATTGATTTGGCTACCTACATCGCCGAAGATAACTTGGATGCGTCCGATCGCTTTCTAGCTTTTTGATACAATTCTGCCCCCCCCTTGTTCGCGATCGACCAGGGAAATCACTTCCTCTCCCGACCTCTGGGGAGATGCAGTCAACACCGCCTCCCGCATGGAATCTCACGGAATCCCCGGAAAAATTCATGTCTCCGAAACCACCTATCATTTATTGCAACATCAGTATAAATTTGAGGAACGCGGACTGATCGAGATTAAAGGCAAAGGAGAAATGAAAACCTACTTTCTCACGGGACGCCATTTTTCTGCCCTCTAAATGTTGCCCGATCATTTCACAAAATCGTGTAAAACAGAAAAAAGATGAGGCGATCGCTGGTTAAAATGCCCTAGAATCCCCTCTTCATTCCCTGAATGTGTCCCTAAATGTACCTATGACTGTGTTACCCTAATTGAACCAGGGGGCATCTCGCCCGGGGGTCTGCTCAAGGACACCCCATTTTCCGCATTACTTTTTCAGCAAACCCGCATGGAAAATTAACAACATGGAATCGACTCAACCTTGGAACCTACTGGAAGAAGCTTTTGAGATCATTAACATTCAACCTATAGTCGTAGATGCCACTCAGCCCGTTTTGACCTACAAAAGCGCGGATGACCCCAATA
>CAYUEH010000789.1:0-2570 GCA_964442465.1 uncultured Laspinema sp.
AAGCTCTCCCGTAGGGAATCGCCACATAACGGGAGACCCCACCCTAACCCTCCCCAAGACATCGGGGAGGGGACCGGAGGTACAGTTAAGCATAAAAAACCTACTTTTGTTACAAATCCTTTAGGATTGCTATATAATCGGCCAGCGATCGGCTGCGCTAACGATGCGAAATATATAAAGTTCTATAGTGTCGATAAAATCCTGGTGTTTGTCGTACTGGGCAAAAAATTGTACAGCTTCTGCATATTCTTGCAAAGCAGTGGGGTGAAACTCATATTTCATTGGCCGAATTGTTGCCGGATTTGAGCCAGGGCAATATCTCCAGGAATGGTTTGGACTTTTCCGCTTTCAATCTCAGCAATTCGTGCTTGTGCTTTCTGCATTCCCTCGCGCAAAATGTCTTGATCTATTGGGTCAGTCATGCTTTCCATGATTTTGTCAATCAAGAGCGCCTTGTCTGCATCGGATAATGCCAGGGATTCTGAAATGAGTTGGGCTAGAGTTAACATAGGACTGTTCTCCTATAAGAAATTAGTTGGATTGTAACATAAATTAAGAACAAACTGAAATTCTTGATCGGCGTTGGTGGCATTGTTAAAATTTTTCTCTATAGCAATCAAGACTCTTACCTGGGGACCGATGACAAACGGCAAACAAGTTTAGATTATAACACAGAATGAAGAGAAGTCTCGCCTTTGTAACCTGTCTCCCCCAGCTAGTGATTAACAGATTACCTCTGGGATACCACTAAACATCCATATCGCTCCACGATGTCTGGATAATCGGGAGCATCCACCCCTAAAAATTCGGCGGGAATGTCTTCTTCGAGACGATGGAGAAAGGCAGATAAGCGAGGACCATTCAGTTGTGCCAGTTGGGTATTATCGCGCTGTTCTCCCCAGGAAAGCTCGGCATAAATATCGACATCCAATCCAAGGGTAAACCAAATTGGATTAGCGGTGGTGGTCTCTAATTCTCCGTCATCATCGAGTTCAACAAAAATGCAAAGATTTCCCCCGGATTGAATGGCTAATTCTTCGGGAATGCCGCGATGGCTAAGGGTCTGGCATTGCAGATTTAAAGTCAAATCAAGATTGACGGCATCATCGATTGTTCTCAACTCTTCTATCAATTGTCTCTCAGATTGTTCCCCTTGCCAATCCTTGAGAGCAAAGGTTTCTTCTCCGCCACTGCGGGTATCAATCGTCACCTCCTCAACCCGCGCAAAGTTATCCAATGCCTTGAGTAACCGTTCGATTCTCTCGACTATCCATAAGCGCAGGGACAAGGGAGAAGTCAGATTTTCTATGATAGCAGGAGGGACGCATAAATTATAAGTCCAAACCATGAGACCGCTTCCCCGTCGCCAAGTTCGTTGCACATTTGTCTGGTGATTCATCTGTTTACACTCTAGGAACAATACAATAGTTAGCGCAATTCAGGAGAGGTCCGGTTTCCTGACAATGATTCACTCTGAATACTGCCATAGTCTACCAGAGTCTTGAGAATTGGTGACTCGTCAAATCTGGAAAGAGTCGGGAACCTGGGCTTTAGGCAGCGCTGTTGAGTCTTTGCGGGATGTCTCCTTTCAAAGGGACTAACCCAATCAATTCCCCTCATGCTGCCTGCTGTTGTTGTTTGATAACCACCCATTGTCCGGTGATAGGGTCGCGATAGGTGATGTAGGGATTTTGCCGGAGTTGTTTCCGTTGAGTTGTCATTTCTATACCCTCCTGATTGCGTTTGTATTTATCCTATCGGTGCGATTCACGGAAATTTACATCCAACTCAGAACAAAAAATGGCCATTTTCTGATACAATAAAATCAGTTAAACCCGCTCAAAAATGACCCGTTTTGTTTACGACCAATTTGCCAAACAATATCTAACTGAACTGTTAAGTCCATTTGGAGAAGTGGAAGCGAGTCGGGCGATCGCCGCCGAAGTGCGGGAAGTCGATGTCATTTTTTCTCCGGCATCGGACCATCCCCCGGAAGTCGCTATCCTAGGACTACTGGGAAGACTCGCCACCACTGCCGCTATCTTTGAACCCTTTCGCAATGCAGTTCAACCGGGAGAAATTCGCAGTTGTCTAAGCAAACTCTTTGAACTTTACAACGAATTTGACCGACAAGCCAACCGGGAAAATACCCGACTCAATGAAGCGCAACTCCCCCACCTCTGGATCCTCTCTCCCACAGTTTCCCAGGCAGTTTTAAGCGGATTTAAAGCCGAACTGGATGTGGAAACCTGGGGGGAAGGCATCTATTTTCTAGGGAAGTCCTTCAAAACCGGCATAGTCGTCATTCACCAATTACCCAAGACCCCCGAAACCCTGTGGTTGAGGATGTTAGGGAAAGGAAAGGTTCAAAAACAAGCCATTACTGAACTGCGGGAACTCCCCGAAGACAATCCCTTTCGAGTGCAGACGCTAGAATTACTCTATAATCTGCTCACGATTTTAGAAGTTCGTCAAGATTTAGAGACGGAGGACCAATCGTTAATTATGGAACTCTCACCACTGTATTTAGAACGGTTAGAAAATGCCAATCAACGGGGTATCCAACAGGG
>CAYUEH010000790.1:0-2569 GCA_964442465.1 uncultured Laspinema sp.
CGGTCAGCATCTCGACGCCCTCAAAATTTAGAGTAGAACCCGGGATGATGGAATTCCCAATCTACGCTAACGTTATTAAGATTCTTGATGCAACGCGGGGTATCCAGCGGGATAGATTTAAAGATGAAATTGATGCGCTTAGTATTGCGAATTTTCCAGCCAAGACAACCGAAGCGCCGCAGGGGTGCAACAGGCCAGTTATTAACCAACCTGTGGTCCCTATATCAGCGCATCGTGCGGACTTTTTTCACGGGAAATCCACTCAAAATCCAGTTTGCAGTCTGGGGTTGTTTACTCTTGTTATTGCTCAACGTTCCACCGGGAACCGCCCAGTATCCGCGCCCGGTGATGCCCCCTGCGGTTGCCCCTCCCACGGCTGTCCCTGCACCGATCAACAACCCTGGCGTTGAGCAGAACTCCCCTGAAATGACCCAACTTCCATTTCCACTCCAAGCCGATAATCAGGTGCAAAAACTTGTCAGCGTCGGCCATCAGCGCGAATTTCGCGGGGCCTGGGTGGCATCGGTGGCTAACATTGATTGGCCCTCCACCAACACCCTGTCCGTAGACCAGCAAAAAGCGGAATTGCTGAAAATCCTCGACCAGATGCAATCTTTAAATTTGAATGCTCTGGTGCTGCAAATTCGCCCCAATGGAGACGCTTTTTATGCGTCGCAAATGGAGCCTTGGAGTGGATGGCTGACGGGAACCCAGGGAAAAGCGCCCGAACCTTTTTATGACCCCCTGGAGTTTGCGATCGCCGAAAGTCACAAGCGCAATATCGAGCTTCATGCGTGGTTTAACCCCTACCGCGCTAAAATGCCGGGAGAAAAATATGGCCTGACTGCCAACCACATGGCCTCCATGTTTCCCCAATATGCCTATCAATATGGGGATTTACTCTGGATGGACCCCGGGGCTAAAGAGGTCCAAGACCGGGCTTATAACGTGATTATGGATGTGCTCCGTCGCTATGATATCGATGGCATTCATATTGATGACTATTTCTACCCCTATCCTCAAGAAGGGGTGCGCTTCCCCGATAATGCGACCTATGCCGCCTATCAAAGCAGTGGCGGAACGCTTGGACTGGCCGATTGGCGTAGAAAAAACGTCAATGATGCGATCGAACGGATTTGGAACGGCATCAAAACCGAAAAACCCTACGTTAAATTTGGGATTAGCCCCTTTGGAATTTATCGTCCTGGAAAAGCTGAGGGAATTGTCGGATTTGACCAATTTGATGGACTCTATGCCGATGTCAAAAAATGGCTAGATGAAGGATGGTTAGATTATTTGGCACCTCAACTCTATTGGCGAATTGATCCACCCCAACAAAGCTATCCCGTCTTATTAGACTGGTGGAGTCAAAATAATCCCCTGCGTCGTCATATTTATGCCGGAAACTATCTGAGCAAACTCGATGGCACGGGTTGGCCGATTTCTGAGTTTGAACGGCAGGTGGAAATTTCTCGCCAAGAAGTAGATAAACTTTCCCTGGGCAATATTTTCTTTAGCATGAAAGTGTTTAATGAAAATTGGCTAGGAATCAACGAGCGTTTTAGAGCAGCAGTCTATCCGTCTCAGGCGTTGCCTCCTACCATGCCTTGGTTAGATGCAGTTCCACCGGCAGCGCCAACGGGTGTCTTTGCGGGTGAGAATGCGATCTCCTGGAATTCGGGCAGTAATGATGTTCGCTATTGGACCGTTTATCGTCTCAACGGCAATCAATGGCAACTGGTCCAAGTTCTGAATTCCGGTACCAATTCCATCACCGGATTGCCACCAGGAAGTTATGCGGTTTGTAGTGTAGACCGCATGGCCAATGAAAGCCCCGGGGTTGTCGTTTCTTTGTAACTTAAAATTGGATTAAATTAGCCCCCCACCCTCAAAGGTGGGGCTATCAGAAAAAAGCCCCCCTGTCGGGGCTTTTTTATTGTTCGTAGTAACGACTTCAGTCGTTTCTTTCATACGGCTGTACAATTAAGGAAAAATTTGTTATCTTAAATCAAAGAATACCCCGTTAAATGGGAGTGTTTCGAGGTAAAATAATGGTACAAAAATTTTATACCTTAACTGATGAAGATCTGATCCAAGTCAGTTCACAAAACCCTGAATTAAGATTTGAGCGGAATGCCGATGGAACGTTAGAGACTATGCCACCCACTGGAGGAATTTCTAGTAATCGAGAACTGAAAGCAGGTGCCTATTTATTGTATTGGGTAGAACAGCACGATTTGGGAGAGGTCTTTAGTTCAAGTTGTGGGTTTAAATTAGCCAATGGTGCAGTGCGATCGCCTGATGCTGCGTTTGTGGCCAAAGGACGTTTACCCGCAGGATGGGACCAGGGAACCGATGAATTTTTAAATCTCCCTCCCGATTTTGTCATAGAAATTCGTTCCAAAACTGATGGACTCGAAAAACTCAAGGATAAAATGCAAGAATATATGGAAAATGGCGTGCAGTTGGGATGGTTAATCGATCGCCAAAATCAGCAGGGATTCGTTTATCGCGCTGACGGTACCATCACCCAGTATCCCGCAACCGCAACCTTAAACGGTGAAAATGT
>CAYUEH010000791.1:0-2550 GCA_964442465.1 uncultured Laspinema sp.
GGGTGAATTTATTGACTGACGGTAATTCCCCGATCGCGCAGTTGTTGGACAAAAAACTCTTCTAGGGAAGCACCCGTTAAGTCAATGGTAATCAGCTTACCCCCCATGAGTTGCAAGCTGGCCAGAAAATCCTGGGGCGAACCTTTTAAATGCCCTTGCCAGCGATCGTCTTCTAACTCCAAGTCGGGTAACCACTGTTTGAGCACTTCTAAATTCCCTCCAGTACCTTTGACAAAATAAAGGTCAGAAGTTCCCAATAATTCCTTGAGGGAACCGGAGCAAATTAATTCCCCTTGGGCGAGGATGGCAACGCGATCGCAAATTTTTTCCACATCAGCCAGGATGTGACTGTTAAAGAAAATTGTTTTCCCCTGTTCTTTCAGAGAAACAATAATTTCCCGCATCTGATAGCGTCCCAAAGGGTCTAATCCAGACATGGGTTCATCTAAAAACACCACATCGGGATTATTAATCAGTGCCTGGGCCATGCCAATGCGCTGTAACATCCCTTTAGAATAGTTCCGCAGGATCTTATTACGAGCGGCAGATTTGGCGATGCCAACCAGATCCAATAGATCGGGAATGCGCTGGCGCTGCTCACTGGCAGGAATTTGGAATAAGTTGGCAGTAAACGTTAAAAATTCCCAGCCGGTTAGATATTTATAAAAATAGGGATTTTCTGGGAGATAACCGATACGTTCTCGAATCGCGCGATCGCCCAAAGGCTGTCCCAGTAATAACCCACGACCCCCACTCGGACGCAAGATGCCCAATAAAATTTTCAGGATGGTCGTTTTCCCGGCTCCATTGGGGCCAAGCAACCCAAAGGTTTCTCCCTCATAGACGGTTAGGGTGCAGTTTTTGAGGGTTTCGACTTGTTTATTCATCCAAAACCCAGTGCGGTAAGCCTTTCGCAATTGAAAGGTCTCGATCGCAGGCACTCGCTCAGTGGTTATCGGTTCGGTAGGCCAATCAACGACAGAATCCATGTCCGTTTCCCAATTTCGTGCAACCTAATCTAGTTCTATCTTGTCCCGAATTTACCCAAGTTGGCCTCATTTTACATCCTTTTAGAGGCAAGATTCTACGGATTGCACCGATGTTAGGACGGATGGGAGCCTGATTCAGGGGGGTTTGGGGTGTTTTTTCTTTGACTTGGGGGATAACGACTGAAGTCGTTACTACGAACAGAAGAAACGACTGAAGTCGTTACTACGAACAGAAGAAACGACTGAAGTCGTTACTACGAACAGAAGAAACGACTGAAGTCGGGACGTTGAACTGAGGATTAGGGCCTTGAGCGACTTGGGGGATAACGACTGAAGTCGGGACGTTGAACGGTTGCTTTGATGCTTTTGCTGCTCCTGCTGCGACTGCGAAATAGAATGGTTTTAGGGAGCAAGAGGAAAAAATACAATGGATCGGTCTAAAGTTATAGCTATCATTACGGGTGCGATTTCCATTTTGCTGGCGATCGCCTACCTCGTTGTTGTGCAGTTGCTCGATTTTCGGGGAGAAATGTTACCGGCTCCCATTGATACGGGAACTATCATTCCGTCTACCTTGGTAACGGTTGCTACTGCGATCACCCGTCTATGCTGATCAAAAATGTAGGAATAATCACGGTTCTGTTCGTCCCTTTGGGGTTAGCTTTACCTGTTGTTGCAGCTAACCCAGCACACCTACGGCAACTCCTGGATACCAATCGTTGTCCGGGATGCGATTTGCGGGATGCTCAATTAGAAGGGGTGAGCTTGCGCGGTGCCGATTTATCGGAAGCCAATTTACAAGGGGCCAATCTCCGAAATGCGGACTGGCGGGATGCCAATTTTCGCAGTGCGAATTTATCTGAAGCGATTCTGATTGCCAAGGAGAATTTTAGATACCGATTCTCTCAATTCCATGACTGGGTTAGAAAATAATCATGGGTTCTATCAATATGGGGTGCAGCGAGTAGAATCCATCGAGCGATTTGTGACTGAAGGGAATCGGGCGACGGAAGATAGCCTGGGTGACGGAAGATTACAGGTTATATGAAAATGGACGAGCCGATCGCGATCGCGCTGGTTTTGGCACGAATTTAATCCGGTACAATTTACAACGGGTCAATGGTCAGTGGAAAATTGCCGATTATCAGGGGATTAATTAAAGGCGATCGGTGAGCAGAATTGCTCTCATCAGGGTGTTTCAAATAGGGTTTACGAAGGGAGAAAGTGAATTAATGACAGGGCAAGAAGCACAAGACAATTTTAATTCTTCGATTCATTCATCCGAGGAGAATGAGGAAGAGGGTCTGATTGTCATCCAGATGAATAATCCGAAAGCCTGGTACGATCGCGCCGGTTCTCTTTATCGGTTAGGACGCTATCAAGAGGCCCTAGAGAGCTATGAGAAGGCGATCGCCCTTGATGAGAACGATGCCGATGCCTGGAATAATCGGGGGATGACCCTGAAGTGTTTGGGACGTCATGAAGAGGCGGTGACAAGTTATGAGAAGGCGATCGCCCTGAAGGCGGATTATTACCAAGGGTGGAACAACCTCGGGAATGC
>CAYUEH010000792.1:0-2546 GCA_964442465.1 uncultured Laspinema sp.
CGACTCCGTTCCTGACTGCGATCGCCCGGAAATTTGACCCGGTGTCATTTGAAAGATCCGTTCCGTAATGGCAATTCCCGGATGGGGCCAACCCGCAATATACACCAAGGTTCCCGGTTGGGCAAGATCGGAATCTCCTATCTGGGCGATCGCATAAGTTTGGTTACTGGTAAACTCAACCAAAGCTAAATCTAAATTCGGCAATCTCCGAACTTTGGTATAATTGAGCGCATATTCTACCCCATCTGCTGTGACAATTTGATATTCATCGGGACTGGCAACCACATGATTAGCAGTTAACACCGTATAGGTGTTCCCTTGCTTGCCAATAATTACTCCTGAACCCGGATTTTGGCCGTTGATTACCACCGTAACTTGCTGCGTCAGGGTGGCAATGTCAGCTTGAGTAACTTGACCCAAGGCGATCGGCATGACACTGCTGATGATCGCAGGAATGACAATTGCTGCTGTGGTTTGATGAAAATTGAACCTGAAAGTGTGACTCATGTTTTCCTCTGTAAGCGAGTTGGATTTAAGGATTTTAAGGATGCGATCGCCAAACCCTCAAAAATTGAGCACCTGCACCTGAACCTCCTTTTTCATAACTTCCGGTCACAAAAGTTTGACCATCAGGACTGAAGGCGGCAACTACTTTTCCCTGGGGGAAAAACAGTCGATTTCCGGTTTGAACATTCCACATTAATACTGATTCTTCATCCTCAACGGACCCTCCTGCCAACACCAATCTTTGTCCTGATGGGTCAAAAAATAAAGAACAATGTCCGTCAATATGAGTTTTGGGAATCGCCCAATTCTTGAGGATGTCTCCCGTTTGAATATCCCACACAATCACTCGACCTGAGCGATTTGACCGGGGCATCAAGGCCGTGGCAAATGTTGTTCCCTCGGGACTCAGGGCAACACATCGCACAGGTTGTTTTCCGGGAATATCCAGGGGATATTGCACCGTTTGAACAGGGTCTTGAGTGGCTAAATTCAAAAGTCTGCCGTGATAATTATTCGCCGAGGTAAATTTATCCCCCCTTCCCCCGCCAGACTCACAAAAGTATTAATGGGAATCCCCACATTAAACCCAGATTTGACATCCACCGTATCTCCGGTATCGGGATTGTAAATCGGTTCCCCTTCGGCCCTTCCGTGAATGCCCATTAACCGGCCCTGATTGTCAAATACCGGACCGCCACTCATTCCCGAACGGGTGATATTGGTATAAATTAACCCATACCCATCCTCTAATGCCGTGAGAGGGCGACCGGAAATCGTGCCTTTGGCCACCTGATAAATCCGTTCCGTAATCACTCGCCCTGGATGGGGCCAACCGGAGACATAAATTGTCGCCCCTTCCATTGCGTCATCAGAATTGCCGAAATGAGCGACGCGGTAGGGGTTGGAACTGGTGAATTCCACCACTGCTAAATCCACTCCGGGCAGTTTTTTGACCCGGGAATAATCGACCGGATGGGTTTGAGCATCGGTGGTGAGAATGGCATATTCATCCGGGGTGGCGATCGCGTGTTTGGCAGTCAGTACCGTGTAAGTATTGCCATTGCGGGCAATAATCACCCCAGAACCCGGATTTTGACCATTAATCACCACCGAAACCTCGCGACCCATTGCCGAAATCGCCTGTTCTTCAATGCCCTGGGTTTGGGGTAAGGAAATCGGGGCCTGTGCCACTAAAATTACGGTCCCGACCCCAAGGATTGCCGCTGATAATCCCGCCTTAGACCATTGCATACTGTTTTGCCTCCCGGTTATTGGGGAACATCTCGACGGGGGACTGGGGGAGTCCGACTTCCCAAGGCCGGGAGTTGGGGATATTCCCCGTTTAAATACTTATCCAAACTGATGTACAGGCGTTCGGTCGTTTCGGCGATCGGTCCTGCGGATGCCACCCGAATTCGGAACATTCGTTGCAACATTCCTCGGGGATTGCTACCCCCACTGAGGGGAAACAACATCCCGCTACAGGGTGCATTTTCTTCGGGCGCAACACAGGCGACCAGTTCGCCGTTCATAATCCCACTGGTGATATAGTTGAGGGTTCCATTGTCATAGTAGGTTTGAAAGCGCGTGGAGACTTCCTCACACTGTTGTTGAGGGTTAATCTCCGGGTCTTTGAGCGCATTTCCATCCCAAATTACCATCGGCATTTCCCCGTTAGGGGTACGTGCCATTGTGGCGGGAATTCCCTCAACGGTCCCGCAGAAAAAGCTGGTGGTTTCTTCTACTGGGGGTTGAGGTTGTGCGAGGGTCAGGGTAGCAGTCAGGGTCTGCAAGAGGGCGATCGCCCCGACTTGACTCCCTCGGATTAGGGGTGTTAATAATGGCCTTTTCATCAGTTACTCGATTCCCTCTCCTGCACGATCTTAATTCTAGGTTTATCATGAAATGATAGTCTTGTGACTCGGGTCTATGATCGGGGGGGTGATACGGAATGCGGTTGGAATAGGTCTTGAAAAACAAGTTGAGCAATTGTAGGGTGGGCAATGCCCACCTCGATTCGGTGGGCATTGCCCACCCTA
>CAYUEH010000793.1:0-2545 GCA_964442465.1 uncultured Laspinema sp.
TTACTTCGCTTCGGGCTGAAGAAGTTGCACATAAGGCTTTAAATATTTTGACTAACCCTGAAAATAAGTTGTAATAACTTGTGGTCATAGCAATATGCAAAAAAAATATACTTTTGGGTTAAACTTTCACTGTCCAGCAGAGTATTAATACTACCCTGCCTTCGTGAACTGAGTGTTTGTCCTGGAACCCGGGTGCGGTCTGATTGATAAAAATGGCTGAAACTCCTACCTGGCAAGGGTTGTATCTGCTAATTTGCGGTTGGTGTCAGCTTTGCTATTTCGGGGCCAATCTGACCCTTTCTTTACAAAACTTTACATCGTGTCCTATTTTGCGCGTATCTCGGCTTTACCCCTAGGGGAGTGCTTTTTCCATTTTTTTCTTCTGTTTGGGGGTTCTGGCGTCGGTCCCCTTAAAGTGGTCCTGGGCCAAAATCTCCGCGCAATCGTTGGCGAGTCCCCAGGGGCATCCGGCATTGAGTAGGGTGTGCTCATAGCCTAAGCGCATTTCAGTTCTGGACCTCATGCTTGAGCCTCCTGAAATGCTTGAGCCTCCTGAAATCCGGGGGAC
The DNA here is from genome assembly GCA_964442465.1 of uncultured Laspinema sp. GTDB lineage: Bacteria > Cyanobacteriota > Cyanobacteriia > Cyanobacteriales > Laspinemataceae > Laspinema. The sequence continues at coordinate 569 of CAYUEH010000793.1, forward strand.
TGCATCGCCATCTCCCGGACTTTGGCGTTTTCCATGTCGCGCAGTCGGATGGAGGCGAGGGCGGAGGCCCAAGTGCCGAGTCCGATCCATTCTTCTATGGTCATGGAAACTAACCACAGGGGTTCACCGACGGGGAAGCCGTCGAATGGTTCGTTGTAGCCTTCCAGGTTAGTCAGCGACATCCCAAAACCCGCCATACCCTCACTCCGACTGGCTTCTAGGGCTGCATACCCGGAAAGGGAGACCAGCCGCAGAGCATCATCCAAGGTGAGGGATGCGCCATCTTTGAGGTAGGAGTAGAGCTTGTCGGATGCCCGCTGGCAGTAGAAAGACAGGCATTTGGGGATAGAATTTGATAGAGTAGTCATGGTTTTTACTGCAAAGTAAAGACTGTGTTGATTGAAAAAATTACGTCCACGGGTGCTTGTAACACCTATGGATAGACCGATACGGTCGATAGTCGATTTATTCGGTTGTCAATGTTCGGTCTCTGGGGGAGAAATTCTCCCGTAAGGTGGAACCCTGCAAGTCTTCGGGCTTGTGGGGTTTCATTGTTTTTTTGAGTTCTGAAGCGATGACCACTGGGATAGCTTTGGTCGTCAGGGTTACTCCTGGGTTCCCTTTGAGTCTCTTCAGTTCAATGTTTCTAATAGTAGTTCCATATTTTGGGAGTGTCAATGGGTGAAAGTAGCAAATTTTAGGAGTGTCAATGGGTGAAAGTAGCAAATTTTGGGAGTACCATGATAGTGGTAAATTTTGAAATATGCCAGTGTTCAACAAAGTCAAGGAATACCTAGAATCCCAGGGAGTAGAATCGGGCTACCAATTTTGGCAAGCCACCCAACTCCCCCAAACCACTGCCTTTAGGGTTTGGAGCAATCCAAATGTCTATCCCAGTAAGAGGGTCTTGGCGGTGATCTGCAAAACTTTTGGATGTAAACCAGGTGACGTTATTGATTATCAGCCCTAACCCCCGATCGCCACTAACCCGTGATCGCCCCGACAGTCGAAGTTATAGAGAAAATTTATGGTTCACTGATTCTTTATAAAGTCACCTTAATCCATAGGCCAAAAACTATGGCTCTTGCAAAAAAATGAGAAAAACCTAACATTTCTCAGCATTTCCCAACAAGATCTCAAGACCCCAATCGGATTCCTAGGATCTAATGGAGTAACAAAAACATCAATTTTTGTTACTCCTAGTTGGCGGGTTACTAAAGGTCAAAATCCTCTAGCAGAATGACTTTAATGTGTATTTTCATCGTATTCAATCACATATAGATAGAGAGAAAAATTGGTTGGCTACGATTTAAAATTCTGCTGAGGAGGGGGTTTGGGAGATATCAAATGATTGGTTAAATTCGCAGGTTAAAAGGAGGAAAAACGATAAATTTAAAAAATTGATAATAGAATCAAATTGGTCGGTTTATCACCCCAAAAAATAATGAAATCCACAAAAAAGGCTCAGTCTCCCCAAAAACCATACACTCCAAGTACGAGTGGAGAAGAATTGACTGGAAGAGATCCTCCAAGCGGCGATCGCCCGCGAGACTTCGGTATCGTATTGGATTTGCCGATTTATTGATGCGATCGGCCAATTCCACACACAGCAGGCTTTACAGCCTCAAGAACAGTAAATATTAGCAACAAAAAAAAGTAGCCTCCCCCACCACCAAAAAAAATAGCAGGAAAGACCATAACAGAAATCAATAAAATTCTTGGTTTCATTGTATCACAAGTCAGTTCTTCTTTTCTTCTTTATTTGATTTCACAGCAAATGGTCCCTGGCTTTGGTGGTGAAGGAGGTTGCGATGGAGCAACTACAAATGAAAACTGCAAACATTCCAGCTTCTTCCGAAACCCCTGATCGTCAGTTGGTAGATCTCAGCCAATACGCAGATCGCCTCACGCCTACCTCCAAAGGAAAATATGAATGCCCGGTGTGCGGGGGAAAAAACTTAAGTTACAGCCGCACCG
>CAYUEH010000794.1:0-1216 GCA_964442465.1 uncultured Laspinema sp.
GGTTTGGGGGTTGAAACTGCCACTGCCGTCTCCTAACAGCACTGAGATGTTGTTGCTGCGGAAGTTCGCGGTGGCTAAGTCGGGGTTGCCATCTCCGTTGAAGTCTCCTACGGTGACGGATGAGGGAGTGTTACCCACAGCAACGGTGGTTTGGGGGTCAAATCCCAGGGTGTGGGGGTAGGTGGCGAGGGTGTGGGGGGAGAAGGGTGAGGAGCTACTGGTCTTTTGTCCTTTGTCTTTTGTCCTTTGTCCTTTGTTATGAGTCCGATCACATAAGACCCATTCCCAGTTCCCATCTCCCTGTTCCCACTGGGGAAAATTTTGTTGCAGGTTCCAGGTGCCACCTAATGCGGTGTTGCCGGTGGGGTGGGGGTTGGCGGCGATGTTGGCTTGGGTGATTTGGTGCAGTTGTTGCAGGAATTCGCTTCCGGCATCACCGGCGGCTACTTGACATCCATATATATATATACGGGCAATCTGCCATTTTTCCAATTGGGAGCGATATTGCTCAATGTTGCTCAGTTCTAGGCTGCTGTTGCCTAGGTAGAGGGTTCCCGGTGCGCCGTGGGAGATGAGGTGTAGGGTGTTGGCCCTCACCTCATCTCCCATTTGGGCAGAGGGGGGAGCGGAAGAGAGGATTTTGGTGATTTGAGTAATGCCGTCGCGGTTGGGGTCAAGAATGTGGACTTCGGTGTTGGGAGTGACTCCCTCCGCGAGGATTTGCCATTGGTGAACGTTGGGGTCAATGATGACTAATTCATGCCGCTGCCGACTAAGGTGGGTAACGGCGTCCGCGCCATTTTTTGAGTGGATTGAGGTGCTGGTGGTGAAGCAATGAATTGTAGACATGGCAAATTGGCTCCCTATTGGATTTTAAAACACCTTATTGATCTGTCAGGTTATTTGACAAAGAACCGCTTCTCTGGAATAAGCTAAGTAGCTGGGCGTAATTCAACCGAAGTTGAGTAAACGACATCGCCCTTTTTGCTATAAAAGGGTTTCGAGCAAAACCCATAGAGGAATATTTTACGCCCACCTATTTATCGGAGTTACTATAGCACATTTTTTTTGGGTGAAAAAGAGGATTCTTTCACCCATTTTTGTTAATTTTTTGTGAAGAAAGAATCACAGATTATGTAGGGGTGGTTTAAATGCCTTTAATATTGCCGATCGCTTTTGGTGGAGTCAACAAGAACCACCTCACGAAACATCGCAC
>CAYUEH010000794.1:1316-2543 GCA_964442465.1 uncultured Laspinema sp.
AGTGATTGTATTTTCAACGGGCGATCGCCTTCTTTTTCACTTAAGTAAGAACCTCTGCATTAATGATCTCACAGAACTTTTCACTGTCCAGTAAATTACCAGAGGCGATTAATGCCATAATCGTCAAATTTAATGTCAGCACTAATGATGGGAATGTTTTCTGAGATTGCTTGAGATACCAACAGTCTATCAAATGGATCCCGGTGATGTAACGGGAGTTTCGCGACAATGTTTAAATGCGCGATCGTCACCGGCATCATCTGAATAGTGTTTTTGGCAATTTGTTCGGGAATAAATTTTTCATAGACATCGGGCAAAGTTAGTTTTTTCAAATTAACTTTAATGGCAATTTCCCACAGGCTGGCAATACTCAGCAGTATATCCGTATCCGATTCTAATAAATCAACGGCATTCTGACTCAGATGAGGGCTATCGTTGATGAACCATAGAAATATATGAGTATCGATGAGGAGTTTCATTACATATATTCCAGAAAATCTTCTAAGGGTTCATCAAAATCTGGAGACATCCAAATTTGACCTTTGGCGCTGCCCCTTTGCCGCTTTTTTGCCCCTTGGGGAAACTGGCTCAGTTTCAGAATCGGTTGATTGTTTTGAGTAATGATGATTTCTTCACCCTTTAAGGCAGATTCAAGCCAAGAAGAAATCTGGGTTGTTGCTTGGGTAATGTCAACTTTCTGCATTGTTTATTCCGGTAAAGAGCAACATTTAGTGCAGCTTTGGTCGTTGCACTGTGATTATGGACAGGGGTATTTTTTCTCCCCAGGGTTGGACTCGGTGGCTGCCCAAAAATTGCTAGAAGAATCCCTTCGGTGGTAAATCGGCCCCCCATTTTTTGGGGGAATTATTATCACAAAGTCTGCCATCTGTCAAGGGTTAGAATAAATCATCCAGAGACGAGGGGAAATCGTCTCGGGGCGGGACTTGGCGATCGGCAAACTCCGAAGGGGGGCGATCGCTACTCCAGGCCCACCAAACACAACCACAGTTCCCACACTCATAAAACTCCTGCCACTTGCGCCGGTGGTTTTCCGTATAAACCGGCGATCGCCGATTAATCCAAACCCGCTCCGCCTGCATAGAGGTCCCATGGCAGGAAGGGCAGTAGAACTCGTGAGCGTGAACTGCCTTCGTTGTCCATTCCGGTGGAATTGGCTCAAAAGCTTCCATGTCTTCAACTTCACTCATTAAAATGGCCGATATAGCG
>CAYUEH010000795.1:0-2542 GCA_964442465.1 uncultured Laspinema sp.
TTTCCCCGAATCTCGGCACAATTTTCTTCTAACCTTTTTTGCCAATTTTTAAGGGTTTTAATCTCCCAGGGTCGGTCTAGCAATCCCCGATTTTCTTCCTGATGGGTCAGTTTAACCAGTTTCTCATACTGGGGATAGTCCGGAGTCACACAGGCATCTTTTCGATGAAGGATTGGCGGATTATCGTCGTTATCATAATCTCGATAAATCACCCGCAAATCGATTAAGTCAATATCCATCCGAGTATGTAAGAGGGGATGGGTTTCTTGGTCAAAATTAGGGTAAAATAAATAAGATATTCTCGGCTTTTTCAGGCTAAACTTAATTAAGGTGGCCTCATCCATCCGGCCAATTGCTCGACTCACGACCCCTTCATAAATTCTCAGCAAGGGTTCGAGGGTTTCTAAGGCGGAAACATGAACGGTGAAACTATTGGGTTTGAGCAATCCCACGGAACTATTTTTACAGCTACTCGCCACTAATTTGATATCATTTAAACTAAATACCAGTTGTTCTGCCATGATGCAGGCGGTCCGATAGGAGGGAAATAGCGCTTTGATATCATTTTGAATTTCTAACGGTAAATGAGACAGTTGGACTCGTTTTAACAAGTTTGTGACGGCAATATAAGTCAGAATATCCTTGCGGCGTTTTTCGGTAATTGCCTCCCATTCTTCCGGGTGAGTGAACTCCATAATCACTTTAAAGGCGCGGCGCAAATTGCCAAATTCGGCGATGATTTGGGGTTCTTGAGGGAGTTCGCCGGGAACGGGTAATCTGCCGCGATCGCTGGCAAATTCCATCAGTGGCGTCAGGATTTCCCGATATTCATCAAAACTTTTCAGCAGTTTGGGAACTGTGGTCCGACTGCGGAAGCGATAAGATTGAATCCGTTGTGCCAATTGTTGGTCCCGAAAGACGAAATAAATCCCCAACGCCACCGGAATTGCTTCCACTTCCAGAACAGTTTCAATATACTGTTTCAGTTCTTCCTGTTCATAATATTTCTGAAACGTATGGCGGCGAGTAATCACCCCATCTCCATAAGCAACTTGACCACTATTTCGGTCATCGACTAAGACTAAAGACGCAACAATTAACACTTTTTGGGTCAATTCCCAGGATTGAATCAGCGCTTGTCGGCGTTCTTCTAAATCTTCGATGACATTAATAATATAACCCAAATTCACCACATCCGCAGGCGTTAAAGGAGTATCTGGGGAATAATACGGGTCCCAACCACTACTGGGAAATCCTTGTTCGGCAATCCGTTTAATATCTCCCCCATGACCACATCCATAATCAAAAAAGGTCGTTCCTTCAGTAAAAAATCCCGCTTCTAATCCTAATCGCATGGGACGGGAAAGTGCATTTCTGACAATGGCAGCGCGATGGCGTTCGATTTTGGGGGTGGTTTTTAGGGGTTTATAGGTTGTTTTGGGTTCGGAGGTGACTATAACAGTATGTCCCTGAATTTCTACTCCAGAATCGGCCAAATAGTCTAACCATCCATTGCGAGTTCCAATCCCCCGGGACTTGTTTAACAGTCCTAATTTTTCTTCTTCTCGGGTGAGGGTTTCAAACAGTTCATACAGGGGATAATCTGGGGTGACAAAGGTTTCTTTGCGATGAAGAACGGGAGGATTATCTGCTTGGCGATAGTCTCGATAACGAATTCGACCTTCGGGGAAATGAATCCGGAGACTTGCCTCTAATGCCGGATGTGGGTCAGTGTCGAATTCCGGGTAAAATAGATAAGAAATAATCGGTTTTTCAAGGTTAAATTTAATTAAAGTTGCGCCATCGACTTGTCCTAGATGACGACGGACAACTGCTTCATATAATCGCAAAATTGGGTCTAAGGATTCTATCGCCCAAAAATGAACATACAATGCACCAGGTAGTTTTTTCCCCAGAGGACTATTTTGGCAAGCGGTGGCAACTGCATCTGGGGATTCTAATTGGGATAACAAGTTTTGCGCCGATTCTTTGGCAGTATTCCAATTCCCAAAGAAGGCGCGAAAATTAGCAGCAATTTTCGAGGAAAATTCAGAGAAGGAGGGAACCCGCTGTTTCTCCCAAATCAGACTGGCGAGATAAATTAAGGCATCTTGACGGCATTTTTCCTGAATTTGCTGCCAAAGTTCCTCGGAGGTTGCTGATTGAATCTGATGAAATGCCTGTTCTAAACTGCCAAATTCTCGGATAATTGCTTTGGCGGTGGATAATTCCTTAATCTTAGGTAATCGTCCCCAGTCTCCGATAAACTCCATCAACGGGGTGAGGATTTCTTCTTGTGCAATTAACGCAGTTGCATCGGGGTTGAGGGGAGGAATGACAAAACGCGATCGCCCTAAATTGAAGTGATAAATTTGAGCATTTGCCGGATTGCGAAAGATAAAATAGACCCCCAATCCTGCCGGTGTTGCCTCTACGGATAAAATGCGTTCGAGTTCCGTTTTGAGTTCTACTTGTTCATAATAGGTGTGAACCGAATTCATGGGAATCACGCCTTCTTTCCCATAAGCAATTTTTCCTTGAT
>CAYUEH010000796.1:0-2540 GCA_964442465.1 uncultured Laspinema sp.
GGTGGGCAATTGTAGGGTGGGCAATTGTAGGGTGGGCACTGCCCACCTTTCCCTACGGTGGGCAGTGCCCACCCTACGTTTACTTGACAATTGGGGAGTGCCATCAAACCTGGGATGGATTTTCCATCGGGGAGAGATTAACCATAAAACGGTCCTGAGTCCCAGAACACTCCCAACCCGATTAGCGGTCCTCAAGGGGCAAGGGTGAAATCAGACCAAGGTAACAAAACCTGAATTTTAATCGGGTTTTGAGGCCAATAGCTTTAAACCTTAAATAATCTAAAAAGAATTCCGAGGTTGGGTCAAACCGTATCTAAGATTGAGGAGAAAAAAGCAACCCTAAAAATCGAGGTTTAAATATGGAATCATTAGAACAGCAGGTCGATGTCTTAAACCATAAAGTGGATGACTTATATCAAACCATTGAACAGCTTAATAGAAAAATCTCTCTGTGTTTGGGACAGCAGAGTTTGAACGTTCCCACCCCGCCCAGTGAGTCCCCGGAAGCCCTCCTGAGAAAGCGCTATGCTTATGCGATCGGGAATTTGGTCTCAAGCACCTTAGAAGAGTTGGAAGAGTGGGAAGAGTTAGAGCATAAAGACGTGCTTAAGGAGAAAAATGAGCGCCCTGAACCGGAGAAACCCGTTCAAAATAATATTGACTCCGAATTAAGCCCAGAAATTCAAATCCGGCGATTGACGGCACAATTAACCGCTGCCTACCAACGGATAGCGGAGTTAGAAGAACAGTTGATGGCTAAAAAAAGAGTGCAGTCTTAGCGCGCAACAAGAAGGTGAACTGTTACCGACTTAGGCCAGCATACCGCATGGTCAGCGCTTCAATGGCTTGTAAGAGTTGAGATTGAGTCCAGTTTTGGTAAAGATGGGCAGCGATCGCGCAACCTCCGGCACCGACTCCTTCCTTGACAAATCCGCGCTCATAAGCACGCAGTTGAGGATAACGAGAATCGGCAAAACTGAGTTGAGTGGCCAATAAGGGGACAGGACCGACGGCTTGAGCGAGTCCTACGGTGTCTCCAGTTGGGTCTTCAGCAACCCAGCGAGTGGTTCCGACTACAATGCGATCGCCATTCCAGGGGAGGGCATGATAAGAAGCCACTGCCCGAATTAAAGCATAGACCGCCAGCATTTGGGTCCCACCGGCCAACAGGACACCACAGAGACGACTGGCGGCGATCGCCATGCCTGCGGCGACAGCTTGCATCGGGTCTCCCACCGCTGCGATCGCCATCAACGGGTCTAAATTTAAGCCCTGGATTCCCCCAGAAACCGACCTCAAAGGGGTGCGATGCCGGTGCGCCTCTGCCAAACCCGCCTGTACCAAGGCCAACTTTTGCTGATGATTGCACAAGGGATGAGAACTATTGACTTTCCCGTTGGCATCAATCCCTAAATCCATCAACACCGAGAGGGCCGTTGTTGTGCCGCCCACGACACATTCCGCCACAATCAGATAGCCCTCTGGATGCGCCTGGGCGAGTTTCTGGCCCCAATGGAGTCCCGCTGCAAATAACCGTTGCACCGTTGATAGGTCCAAAGCCTTGCCGGTACTCAGACAGCGTGCGGGAGTCCCCCCCAGGTCCACCGCTGGTACTGCTGGGGGGTGGGGTAAACCGGCATTAAAGACCGTCAGGGGAATGTTTTGGGCTTCCAAGACTGCACGAGAAATCAGGACCGGCGAGGCACCGGCTTGGAGAGGGGGGAGGGGATATTGGGGATGGGGACGGGGACCGGAGTAGAGAAATTCGGCATCGGCGATCGCCGTGTATTGGCGATCGCGCGGGGTCGCACCGGCAGCGGAAATGCCGGGAATTAACCCGGTGTCAGTAAAGCCGAGAATGCAGGCCAAGTGGGGTTGCTGTGCGCGATAGCGATCGAGCCACTGTTGTCCCTGTTCAAGCTGTGTGTAAATTCGGATCACGAGCGGCAAAAGTGGGGAAGATTTCAGGGATGGGGGGTGGGGTGGAATATAGGGTTTCCCATAGTAGCCCTGTCAAGGTGTATTGATTTGTCGGGGCGCAAGACATCGAAGCCCCTACAAGAAATAACGATTTTTCGTCATTAAATTTACCTCTTGTAGGGGCGCTTCGAGAAGCGCCTGTCCAAGAAATAACGATTTTTCGTCATTAAATTTACCACCTTGACAGGGCTAGGTTTCCCATAGTTATCCGGTACGGATAAGGACTAGGAGTGCGAGCATCTTGCTCGCTCTTGATAATAGCGAGCAAGATGTTTGTGCTTACGCACAGGCTACGCCAACGCACTGCTGTAAATAAAGGCTGTAGGGTTGGGTCGGCTGATTAGACCTCTTGCAAAATACCGATTTGATCCCCCCAACCCCCCTGATTATCCCCCTCCCGTCCCCCTTCCCAAGGGGGAGGCCAGAGGAATAAATGTTTTATTGTTGGGGGGCTTAAGAGAATTTTGCAAGAGGTCTATTCTTGATACCGATTTGATCCCCCTTTCCCCCCTGATTATCCCCCTCCCGTCCCCCTTCCCAAGGGGGAGGCCAGAGGAATA
>CAYUEH010000797.1:0-2538 GCA_964442465.1 uncultured Laspinema sp.
ACCTCTTGCAAAATTCTAAAAAGCCCCCCTTCTTAAGGGGGGTTGGGGGGATCAAATCGGTATTTTGCAAGAGGTCTAATGTTGAGTTTTGGATAGCCGATCGCCCCTTCATGAGGACCCCAGACCCAGATGGCCCCCAATGGACCCGAATTGGGTGGCCCCTTGGACCGATTCCCTTTGGGGCGATCGCATGACCCGAGACCCAAGATTTGCTAGGATATTTGAGCTTTATGTCAAAAAAAGTCAACAATAAGACAGAGGAACACGGATTCACTCCGGTTTTCCTCGTTCTGTCAGTAGCACTATAAGAGCAATCTATGGGTAAGCAGCGCATTTTATCTGGAGTCCAACCCACCGGCAACCTCCATCTCGGTAACTATCTCGGTGCGATCCGCAACTGGGTCGAAATTCAAAGTCAGTATGAAAATTATTTCTGTGTAGTGGACCTCCATGCCATTACCGCACCCCACACTCCCGCCACTTTAGCCCAAGATACCTACACGATCGCCGCCCTCTATCTCGCCTGTGGCATCGATTTACAGCATTCCACCATTTTCATCCAGTCCCACGTCTCGGCCCACGCCGAACTCACCTGGCTGCTCAACTGTATCACCCCCCTCAACTGGCTGGAAGATATGATCCAGTTTAAGGAAAAAGCAGTCCGTCAGGGAGAAAATGTCAACGTGGGATTACTGGATTACCCCGTCCTGATGGCAGCGGATATTTTGCTCTACGATGCAGATAAAGTCCCGGTAGGCGAGGACCAAAAACAGCATTTAGAACTCACCCGAGACATTGCCGTCCGGGTGAATCATCAATTTGGTAAGGAAAAAGCGCCAGTCTTGAAATTGCCGGAACCCCTGATTCGCAAGGAAGGGGCCCGGGTGATGAGTTTAACCGATGGGACGAAAAAAATGTCCAAGTCTGATCCATCGGAACTGAGTCGGATTAATTTGCTCGATCCACCGGATGCGATCGTCAAAAAAATCAAGAAATGCAAAACGGACCCAATGCGGGGACTGGTGTTTGATGACCCAGAACGTCCGGAATGCAATAATTTATTGACGCTTTATCAGTTACTCAGCGGCAAAACCAAGGAAGATGTGGCAGCGGAATGTCAGGATATGGGGTGGGGTCAATTTAAACCCTTGCTCACGGAAACGACGATTGAGGCGCTCAAACCGATTCAGGACCAATATAAGGAAATTATGGGCGATCGCACTCAACTGGAATCGGTGTTAAGAGAAGGGAGAGAAAAAGCTGGAGAAATTGCTAATACCACCCTCAACCGGGTCAAAACTGCTTTTGGATATTCTCTCCCGTTGTAAGGATTCGGGATGAAGTCGGGACCCTTAAATCGAACAAAAGAGAACGACTGAAGTCGTTACTACGAACAGAAGATAACGACTTCAGTCGTTACTACAAACTCCCCCATCTCCCCCATCTCCCCTATCTCCCCCATCTCCCCTATCTCCCCCATCTCCCCTATCTCCCCCATCCCCCGGTTCTTATGAAACAACCGCACAACTCTTTATCTCGCTTCCGTCAGGCTATTCAAGACGGTGAATTTTTGATGACGGCTGAGGTGATGCCACCGAAAGGGGGTAATGCAGCCCACATGATTACAATGGCAAATGGTTTAAAAGGTAGAGTTCATGCGGTGAATGTTACCGATGGATCTCGGGCTGTTTTGCGGATGTCATCGTTAGCGGCATCCATGATTTTGTTGCAGGAGGGAATTGAGCCGATTTATCAGATTGCTTGTCGCGATCGCAACTCGATTGGGTTGCAGGCGGACCTCCTCGGTGCGAATGCGTTGGGAATTCAGAATGTTTTGGCCCTGACGGGGGACCCGGTAAAAGCCGGAGATCATCCCAAGGCAAAGTCGGTATTTGATATGGAATCGGTGCGTCTGCTGAAGGCGATCGCCAAACTGAATCAAGGTTTTGATATCAATGATAAACCCCTAACTGATAGTGCCACGGACTTGTTTGCTGGTGCGGCGGTGGACCCGGAATCAACCAGTTGGTCCGGGTTACAGCGGCGCTTTGCCAAGAAATTAGAAGCGGGTGCCGAGTTTTTCCAAAGTCAGCTTGTCTGCGATTTTGACAAGCTGGACAAGTTTATGAATGAAATTGCTAAGGGCTGCGGTAAACCGATTTTAGTCGGGATTTTTCTGCTGAAATCGGCTAAAAATGCGGAATTTATTAATCGCTGTGTGCCTGGAGTGCATATTCCCCAACATATTATCGATCGCCTGGGCAAGGCAAAGGACCCTTTGCGCGAAGGGGTGGCGATCGCGGCTGAACAGGTACAAGCTGCCAGGGCCCTCTGTCAAGGGGTGCATCTGATGGCGGTGAAACGGGAAGATTTGATTCCAGAAATCCTTGATTTAGCTGGCATTCCACCTATCTCCTGCGCACCTCCGTCAATGGATTCCCAAACTCTGGGCGATCGCCCTCCGGTTATCCGGATCTCCACCCCCACAACCTGAACATCTCAACTATAGATGCACCCTGATACAGACGCCTCTGGGCA
>CAYUEH010000798.1:0-1281 GCA_964442465.1 uncultured Laspinema sp.
ATTAGGTCGCGTTCTTCTTTGAGGCGATCGATGGTGGTCCAGATGTCTTGGAGGAGGGGGTCTAGTCCTAGGTGGGAGACGGCGGAGATTTGAAAGATGGGGGTGGTGGACTGGGAGAGTTCATTTAGGCGAGTGGCGATCGCCTCGATTTCTTCTTCGGTGCGATCGCAAGCATCCATCTTATTTAACGCCACAATTTGGGGCCGATTCAGCAAATCCCGCCCATAAGCAGCCAACTCCTGCTGAATCATCTCATAGTCTTCAATCGGATCCGGTGCCGTAATATCCACCAGATGCAACAACACCCGGGTGCGTTCGATATGGCGTAAGAACTCATGACCCAAACCGGCCCCCAGATGCGCCCCTTCAATTAATCCGGGAATATCCGCGAATACGGTGCCGTCTCCACTGGGTTTTCTGACGACTCCTAAGTTCGGGACCAGGGTTGTAAAGGGATAATCGGCAATTTTGGGACGGGAGGCAGAGAGGGCGGAAATTAAGGTAGATTTACCGGCATTGGGTTTCCCGACGATGCCGACTTCCGCTAACAGTTTCAGTTCTAGGCGGAGGAACCTCTCTTCCCCTTCCAATCCCGGTAAGGCATATTCCGGGGCACGGTTGCTGTTGCTGAGAAAATGTTTGTTGCCGAGTCCGCCTTTTCCGCCTGCGGCAACCACTAAGGTTTGCTCGGGTTCGATGAGGTCCCCGATGACTTCTTCGGTGGTGGCGTCATAAACCATTGTGCCGACGGGGACCTGAACGATGCGATCGCCTCCAGAAGCCCCCGTCCGATTATTGGGACCGCCTCGTTGTCCGTTTTCTCCCTCAATTCGGCGGTTGTATCTAAAATCTAAGAGGGTTTGCAGATGTTCCACTGCCTTAAGAATGACTGAACCACCCTTGCCGCCATTGCCGCCAGCGGGGCCACCCGCCGGGACATATTTTTCCCGGCGGAAAGCGACGATGCCATCGCCACCCTTGCCACCAGCGACTTCTATTTCTACGCGATCGATAAATTGCATGATTGTCCTTGGTCCTTTGTCAAAAGTAAGTTCGTTCTACACCCTGAACCCCTCAACAAAGGACTCTGGAGTCATTGGCGAGTGGTCGGGATTATTGGCAATAGGGGGTGACATCTTCCCCGCATTCATCCGCTAAGTAGGATAAAGCGCGGAAGCGTAAACCCACCATTTGCTCATAAAGCGGATTGATATGGCACAGGGGGGGAATATGGACCACCTTATTGCCGAATAAATGGATATCTCGTTCAAATGGGCATTG
>CAYUEH010000798.1:1381-2533 GCA_964442465.1 uncultured Laspinema sp.
GGGTTTGATGGGTTCGAGTTCACCCAAGTTAATGGAGGGCGCTAATTCTTCCTGAGTCAGTTCCGCAATTAAGTCTTTTTCTTCTTGATCGAAGTGACCATCTGCCCAGGCAATGGTTAATAGTCCCCTCAGCCAGACATAAACTTGCTCGGCATTTAGAGGAGATTGAACAACACCAGTCATAAACTGTCAACCTGTTGAGTGTAAGTGCTCAATTCTATGGTAACTGCTCTTTTTAGGATGGGGTTGATTGTTTGGCCCATCTCGGGTGATCTTGATCACCGGGGTTAGTCAAAAACAATCAGCGGATATCTTGTTGGAGATATCCGCTGCTTTGAAGGTTTGATAACTCAGGGCTTCAACTGCTACCTGTAAAGGCCACTTCCGGAAATTTGGACTGAGCTTCCATCATGGGCTGCCTTCTGCCTTCTTCTTGCCAGTAGTTAATGACTTCAGTGGCTTTGTTGAGCAACTCTACGCGGTCAGTTTCGGAGATCCAGTGCTTCGCTTCTAACTCATTTTTTAGTTCTTCCCAGGCATCATTCCGAGGCCAGAAGAAGTAACGGGTTAACGGGCTTGTTCCCTTACCCACAACTTGATCAACTGCGATCGCGACGTTGTCCTCTAACCAGAGAACTTTTAAAATGAACTTTGACAATCACACCTCCTTGAGGTTTGTGTAATCTTCTGGTAATGGTACAACGCTTTATTGTAGCGCATCTTTGGGCTACTTGGGCGAGGATTGGAAAAATAAAGGCTCAAATAAAATCTCAATTTTTCCGGGTCCCATTCTTTGGGAATAGGCCAGTCTCTAATTATACCTGATGTTCGACCAAAGGCGATCGCAATCTTTTTTTTCTTGGGACTGATGTACTGGAATTTCTCGTGACGTGGCTCTGCCGCGTCACGAACTCTTTGCGGCTCTGCCGCCTGTACCTTTAATGTTCCTCGTGACGTGGCTCTGCCGCGTCACGCACTCTTTGCGGCTCTGCCGCCTGTACGTTTGATGTTGAAGCCGTTACAGTCACAATAGGCTGCTTAAGCCCTAGCCCTGTCAAGGTGGTAAATTTAATGACGAAAAATCGTTATTTCTTGTAGGAGTAAATGCTTGCGCCCTCCGGAGGACATAAATTTAATGACGAAAAATCGTTA
>CAYUEH010000799.1:0-2523 GCA_964442465.1 uncultured Laspinema sp.
ATCGTTAATTTCATGTAGGGGCGCTTCGAGAAGCGCCTGTCCAAGAGCTCAATTTAATGACGAAATAACGATTTTTCGTCATTAAATTTACCACCTTGACAGGGCTAGGGTTAAATCCCCCTCCAGGAGGTCAGTCTTCTCTAATTTAGATGAAAAACAGAACGCTTCAGTTGCCGATCGCCCCCGCTATTTTCCCCAGGATTTAGGAGAGGCAGTCACCCCCTGAAGGACTTACGCAAACTTTCAGATCAGCCCCTAAATGTAGAGGCGATTCGGTAATCGCCTCTACATTTAGGGTGGATTCTCCAAATCTGCGTAAGTCCTAGCCTTCTTCCCTCCTCCCTGGGTTTCTGAGTATTTCAACTCATTGAAAGCAGGTTAAGGGACCTTTGGGGGGCAATCAGGGCGATCGCCTGAATTGCCTCGGGAGGGACAGCATTTAAGTGAGCTTACAATAGTTTTTCTGGGTTAAAAAATGATTAAGATTTATAACGGTCAGAATGGGTGATGGGATTGAGGGGTGAGATACCTCACTCTATAGTTTAGTTTGTCCTGAACCAAACCCCCGGTTTTATCAAGTTTTAAAGGGGTAAATCCAGTTAGATGGGAAGAGTTGACCGTGATTATACGCAGGTTTACCTAGAGAAGCAGAAATGATATAGGCCAAGGCATTTAGGTTATTTTTGGATAAAATTCAATCCAGACTGGCCGAATTTCTTTAAAATATTAAGGAAATTTACTGAAGCGCCAAAACCTGCGTCAAATTATCATAAAAAAGGCGAAGATTTTACCCCCTAAATTAAACAAAAACCTGACAAAAAATTCCCTTTTGTAAGGAACATTTGAAACCGCGATGAGTCCTAGCATTTTAAGAGTGATACTTTTATGAATAATCCGGAGTAGATGGTGATTACTCTGAACTTGGTGCATCCTACGCAAACCTCCCCCTCCCAAAGCTGGGACTTTCAGGACGAAGACGTGATTCGGATTGGGCGATCGCCGGATAATCACGTCGTTCTCTATAGTGCAGTGGTCTCCCGCCACCATGTCGAACTACATCGGATTGGCTGCAACTGGAAAATCGTCAACTTAGGGACTAATGGTACTTATGTGAACGATAGCCCAATTATCCAATCCCCCCTGATTGATGGGATGATCCTCCGCCTAGCCCGTTCCGGTCCCCAAATCCAAATCCAAAAAAAAGCCCGAGAATTTGAAAACGTGCGAAAGCATCGCCAGGGATTGCTGGCGGGGTAACTCGCCCTCAATCCCCCTCCAGTTAGGGGTCAACTCCCGGCGATCGCCCGCCGAATTTCCAATGCGGTAGCTGGGGCGAGGAGGACCCCGTTGCGATAATGTCCAGTAGCCAATAACACATTCTCAAATCCCGCTAAGGGACCGATAACTGGCGCGGGTTGCCCTTCTGGACGGGGGCGCAATCCCGACCAAGTTCTCACAATTTCCCCCCGGGCTAAATCGGGACAAAATGCGATCGCCCGTTGCAACACTTGCTTAAGCAACGCTGGATCTCCCTCCATCGGGTCACCTTCCCCGGTAAATTCTACCGTGGCCCCCACCCAATAATCTGTCACGGGGTAATCACTGCCCTGACAGGGGACAATATGAACATCATCCCCGGTAATCACAGGTTGGAACTCTCCATCCCCCATCGGATTCTGCAACCGCAGTTGTACCGCTTGTCCCAAAACCGGACGAATCTCTACCGGCGACTCCAGTCCAGCAGTTAGAGGCGTGGAACCCAATCCTGCCGCCATCACCAGCCAATCTACCTCAAGATTGCCCTGAGTCATTTCTAGGCGATCGCACTGCTTCAAGGACTCCGTTTCCCTGTAATTAATCCGTTCAACCCTCTCCCCAAATCTGAACCTCACCCCGTTCCCTTCTGCCGCCCGGACTAAAGCGCGAGTCAAGACAACCGGATCAACTTGTCCATCTTGGGGAGAATGCACCGCCCCCACAATCTCCACAGTTCCCAATTGCGGATAGCGTCGCCTCACGTCCTGGGGTTCTAACAGGTCTAATTGCCAGCCTTGAGTGCGACGAGTCGCCGCCAGTTTCTCCCATTGTGCCATATCCTCCCCGGGAAAACAGAGCATGAGAATGCCTTGCCGGTTAAAGGAAATCGGCGCGATCGCCTCTAATTCAGGAATGAGGGTTTGATAGCGCAAAATACTCTGTTCCCGTAACCGCCACAATCGGCCTTTGACTTTATGGCTGATAATTCCCATCAGCACTCCTAAAGCCGCTTGGGTCGAACCTTGGGCCGGTTCCTGAGAGTCAATTACTGTAATTTCTAAATGGGGCACTAAGCTCAGTTCATAGGCGATCGCCGCCCCTACAACACCGCATCCAATGATTGCAACCCGGGTCATATTTTAACTCTCAATATCTCCCTTGGTTTCAGAAAAAGGGTAGCAAAATAACAGCTCAAGATATAGCGGTTCCCCCAGTTATGAGGGACAGATATTTAGCTACGAGGAGTGCGAGCATCTTGCTCGCTAT
>CAYUEH010000800.1:0-2522 GCA_964442465.1 uncultured Laspinema sp.
ACTCCAACCCCAGCAAAGACTAATCCCACTTCTCCTCGGGGAACCATGCCGATGCCGATCGCCAGTCGGTTGATGCCCGGTTGACCAAAAACGGCAAACCCAGCCAAAACCTTACCAATAATCGCCACCACAATTAGAAAGGCAGCAATAATCAGCCCTTCACGATTGCTGGGAATCGCCGGATTGAGAACCCCCAGATTCGTTTTGGCACCGACAACCACAAAGAAAATCGGGACAAAGAAATCCGCCAGGGGAACCACCTGTTCCTCCAGTTCCTGCTGTTTTTCCGTTTCCCCTAACACTAACCCGGCAGCAAATGCACCGAGAATGGCTTCTAAGCGAATTGCCGCACCCACATAAGAGAGGACAAAGGCAATAATTAAAGCCGTAATTAGCAAGGGTCCGCGAGTCTTGAGTTCTTTAACAAACGCCACATAATAAGGGCTAAGAAAGCGTCCCAGGAGAATCACGCCGATCAGGAACGCACCGGCACTGACAATCAGATAGGCAATATTGGTGATTTCGACTTCCCCGGTTTTGACCAGACTGGCAACGACCGCCAAGACGATAATCCCGAGGATATCATCCAGCACCGCTGCACCAATAATAATCTGGCCTTCTTTGTCACCCAGACGGCCAATTTCAGCCAGAACCTTGGCGGTAATTCCGATACTGGTGGCAGTCAGGGCCGCCCCGGCAAAAATCGCGGGGATGGTGGCAACATGAAAGAGGCTAATTAAGCCCAGGGTGCCCGCCCCAAAGGGTAAGACAACCCCAATCACGGCGACCACGGCTGCTTGGGGTCCGTATTTAATCAGTTCTTTGAGTTCTGATTCCAGACCAATTTCAAACAGCAAAATAATCACCCCAAGTTCTGCCAAAATTGCAATGACTTCACTCTGGGCGGCAAAGGTGGCAACAAGGGCTTCGGGTTCTAAACTGGTGGTGCGTTGCAGAACGCTCATGATCAGCGAACTGCTGGCATCTTCCCCGCCTTCAGGGAAAACAATCAGCTTGAGGACGGACACCCCAACGATCACACCGCCCACGAGGTCCCCTAAAACCGGAGGCAGGTTAATCCGTGAACAAATCTCGCCCCCAATTTTGCTGGCGAGGTAAATGACGACTAAACTCAGTAGCACTCCCGCTACGACGATGGCTTCGTCTACTTTCACCGCATGAGCGGCTGGGGCCACTTCGGTCCCTGCTGTTGCCAACAGAGGTAGAGTTTTGTCAAGGAAGGAATTAAAAAGTGTTGTGGTGAGGGAATTCACCAATGTAAGGGTCTCTGCCATTTATTTTGCAGAACTCGTCCTGTCTAATGTACCTGTTTTGTTGACAAGACTGACGTTCTCGAATTTAGAAACCGAGTTTCAAAAGTCATGATCAGAGTTCAAAGTTCTGATCCCGGTGGTGATCCGAAAAGGTCAGTCTTGATTTATTGTCGAACCATAAGGAGCGAGTCCGATCGCAAAATATCTTATGGTTACTATAATCAACGAGGGGTTTTCAGACTAAAGGACGAGGAGCAAAATCAACCAAATGCTTTCTGCAACTGGGGTTACGGGGTCAAATGGGAGGACCCCTGAGTTAAATAAAGACTCGGTGTTGCAAAGAGGGCATTTGCCGACGGACTTGTTCGAGGCGGGATGGGCTGATTTCGGCGATCGCCACTCCGGGTTTGTCTCCGGCATCGGCTAAAATTGCGCCCCAGGGGTCGATAATTAGGGCGTGACCGTGGGAATGTCTCATGCCGTAGTGCCGCCCGGTTTGTGCGGGGGCGATCGCATAACAGGTATTTTCAATCGCCCGCGCTTGCAGCAATATCTGCCAATGATCTTTGCCGGTATAGGCAGTAAAGGCAGCCGGGATAAATAAAACTTCTGCCCCTTTGTAAGAAAGATGGCGATACAGTTCCGGGAAGCGCACGTCATAACAGACGGATAATCCCAGAGTGCCGAGTTTTTCCGACTGGTAAATCGGGGGGAACACTTCTCCGGCTTTCACCGTAATGGATTCTTGGTAGGTGTTCCCATCGGGAACGTTGACATCAAATAGATGGACTTTTTGATACCGTGCCACTTCCTGTCCATTGGGTTCTACCAGGATGGCAGTGTTGTACACTTGACCTTGATTCACGGGCACCGGAAAGCCACCCCCGAGGATGGTGACTTGATACCGCTGGGCCATTGTTTTGATAAATTTTTCGCTTTCAACGGCGATCGCTTCAGCTTGGAGGATCTTGTCGGATTCTTCTCCCAAAAACGAAAAATTCTCCGGTAACCCGATTAACTCGGCACCCTGGCGCACAGCCAGATCGATCAGTTCTTCTGCCTGAGCCAAGTTTTTGGCAAGGTCCGGCACGCTGGTCATTTGAATCGCGGCAGCTAGGTAAGATTTCATCTATGCAACTCGAAATTTTTAGCAGGCTAGGTAGGGTCTGGTTCTAGTGGGTTGGGTAGGCGATGCGATCGCCGGGCTGCCTAAGTACCGATGGGCTGGCGATCGCCGGACAATCCCCA
>CAYUEH010000801.1:0-2522 GCA_964442465.1 uncultured Laspinema sp.
CCTCCCCATCCTCCCCATCTCCCCCATCTCCCCCATCCTCCCCATCCTCCCCATCCTCCCCATCTCCCCCATCCTCCCTATCTCCCCTCACTAGCGAATCGGTGTGCGGCGATTGCGGGAACTGCCGGAGGACCGATCGCCTTTTGATGATTTACTTTGACTCCGGGGGTTGGGGGCGACTTCCGAGGCGTTGTCTATGGCGATGGGGATGGTGAAATAAAACTGACTGCCGCAATCTTTCCCGCCAGATTTAGCCCAAATTTGGCCCCCCCAGCCGGTGACGATTTGCCGACAGATGGCTAATCCTAGGCCGGTGCCTCCGGTGGAACGACGTAATGCTCCTTCTTCTTGGTAAAAGCGATCGAAGACGGTTTCGAGGCGATCGCTGCTAATCCCTCGTCCCGTATCCGCCACTTTCACCTCCAGTTCCCGATCGCCTCGGGGTTGGGCCACAATGGTCACTGTTCCCCCGGACGGCGTAAATTTACAAGCATTATCAATCAGTTTCGAGAGCACCTCCACCAACCACTCCCCATCGGCACGCACCAAGGGCAAATCCTCGGGCACTTCCAGGGTCAAGGTGGGTAACCCTCCCGCTTCGCTATTGGCTCGGGTGTGAACGCTACTGATGGCTAAGGACAGGCATTCGTGCAAGGGTAGGGCTTCGGTGTTCCATTCCACTCGTCCGCTTTCTAGGCGCGATAGGGTCAGAAAATCCTGCACCAGGGTCCGCATTCTTTCGGCATCGTCTAGGGCGGTACTGAGCATGACTTGGCGCAGTTCCGGGGGCATATCCGGGTCGGAGGCGAGACTTTCTAGGCAGACTTGAATGGTGGAGAGAGGGGTGCGCAGTTCATGTCCGGTAATGGCGATCAGGTTGCTGCGGGTGCGATCGAGGGCGGCGAGTTGTTCGTTTAAGTCTTCTAAGTTGGCGTAAGCTTCTGCTTGCAGGGTGGCGACCCCAACTTGGGTGGCGATCGCCTCCACCATTGCCAGTTCCTCTGCTTCCCACTCTCTTTCCTCACAGCCACAGTGGTGCAATTCGACCATTCCCACCAGTTGATTTTGATAGAACACGGGCACCATTAACCAAGATCCAATCTCCCACTCCTGGACTAGGCTCATCAACTGTTTAGACCCGGTAATCCGGGGATCTGTGGTGATGTTTTCGACGGTGACTCGTTCTCCAGAGGCGACGACTTCCTGAAATAGGGGATTCTCCTGCAAGGGCCAAACTTCTCCGGTGAGGGACTTGACCGATCGCCCTAAAAATTCATAGGCGATCGCCGCTTCTTGATCCGTGGCTTTGCAGCGATAAATTAAACACCGACAAACGTCCAGGGCTCCGCCTAGTTCTCGCACCGCCACTTGGAAAATATCTGCCGGATTCAAGGATTGCCGAATGGCGGTGGTAATGGAGTTGACTAACCGTTCCCGACGCTCTTGCGCGGCGATCGAGCGATAGGTTTTGACTAATTTATGTTGACCCGCCTGGAGGTAGGTGACCAACCGTTGCACAAAGGGTCCTGGGTCTACATCTTGGAATCTGGCGGCTGCTTCTAGGGCCTTGTCGGTTTCGTTCAATTGATAGGTGGCGATCGCCCGTTGGATCTTCGCCTCCAAATCCGGTCGATACACCCGCACTCGGTCTAACAATAACCGCGCCACGGTACTGGAAACCTGTCGGTCAAAGGTCCAAATCCCCTCAAACCGTCTCGATTGATCCATCGAGGGCAAATCCGAACCCTTCTCCGGCGCTACCTCTTTTTCCCGACAAACCAAACAAGTGGAATAGTTCGGCGCAAGCACCACCAAGTGCCACTCTTGCGCTAACCCATCATCCGGTTCAAAGGCGATCGCCTCCTGGATCTGTGAACTATTTTGAAATTCCGTTTCCGGTGCCGCCAGGACATACACTTGATCCGTCTTGTTGCCGATCCGTCGATATCGGTGTGCCTCCTGACGATAAAATCTCTCTCGTTGGAAACAGGCAATCACCAACGCTGGGTCGGACCCCGCCAGCACTTGATCTTCCATCGCATGGGACAGTGCGGTTAAAGAAGACTTGAAATAAATTTGAGTTCTCAGCAGGGGCAAGGCGTGCAGCAACTCTTCCAGCACCGAAGTAGGAATGCTCATTTATCTTGTCTTTATTTCCACTGTAGGCCACAACCATTTGTAATCTGCACGGCAATGTTCAGGCGGTCCCGGTATTGCCGAAACTGTAATATTTTCCCTATAACAACGTTATCGCACCATGAGCCGACTACCGCCAAACTGCTGCGAGATTCCCCAAAAAACCCGATGTATTTCAGGTTGTTGATTGAAAATTAAGCATTCATTTCCCTAAAATTAGGTATAAATTCTTATTGACGTTCTTTTGTTAACCCCGAGTTAAACCCCAAAAACTAGCCTAAGCCTTTAACAAAATCAACAGGATTTATTTAATCTTCTCTAGGCTTGTAGTAACGACTTCATACGGAATGCGGTGGTAATCGGTCTTTAAAAACCAGTTGAGCAAT
>CAYUEH010000802.1:0-2508 GCA_964442465.1 uncultured Laspinema sp.
TAATACTGAAACCCGATTGAATCAAACCTTCTAACATGGTTTCCCAACCCGTAGAAGAGACTAATTCGTTGGTTTCACCTTTTTTATCAGTTTCGGCTTGTTTGAAAGCATAATAAATCGTGATGGGATAGTTGGCATGGGAGATATCGTGCATTCTTTTAAATGCTTGGCCCAGTCTTTCTTCAAAAAATACTTTAGCCTTTTTTTTGCTGCCACCAAAACGATAAGGAGCTGCCACAAGTTCTTGAGTTTTAGGAACTAGAAGAGTGCTGAAAATATCAGGATAAATAGATAGAAGAGAACACCGCATCCAGACATAAAAAAAATCAGACAGGTCAGCGTAACTGATATTGTCGTAATACGGCGGATCCGTAGAAATTATTTTTGGATTAGAATCATCTTTATGAGTTGCTGTTGCATTGTGGTGAGTCACTTTTGCATAGTTCCAACCAGCATATTCTTCCAGAGTTTTAATAACCCACGCGATTGCACCATTAAAATTTCCTGTAGAATCACTCATTGGGTTAGCTTCACAAAAATCCCATGTCATGGGAATGGCTTGTCTTGCAAAAGTGTTACGAACTTTCGTATATCCCACATCCCAAGAGCAAATAGCTGAGTTTCTATCTGCTAATCTATTAACACCAAATGCTAAGTAAGTCGAGATCGCCTCACTATAAGCCTTCGCCCCAGTACCGCCATCATTCAACGGCACATCATCATCTGATAATCCAGCAGCAACTGCATCTTGAATCGCCTTTTCTTTGACTTCACTTACCAAATCACTAAAAGCCGCTAGGGCAACTAATTGACGAGAGGTGAATAAATCAGCGTGTGTCTTTAATCCATATAAAGGTACATTGACCGCAGCTTTTCCTACTAACTCACTCTCTGGCTTCCATTTGGGTTGAGCAGAATTAGCAATTTGTTCCTGTTCATCAGTCGGCGATAAATAAATCCGGCCCTTGTTTCCTTCCGCCACAATTGCCATCAACTGCGCGCCCATGCGCCCCCCACAACCTTCAGACCGCACATAGTCTAACTCCACAGGCGATCCACAAGCCACACAAACCGCCCCCTTGCGGCCCACCGTTTCATCTGGCACTTCTCCGGTTCCTAACTGCACCTGAAAGCGAATCCGAGGAACGGCAGTCTCTGCCATCATCTCCACATTCGGCTGATTTTCCCCCTTACCTTGCTGCACTGTGGGCTGAATCCCAGCCTCTTTCCCCTTCTTCGTGGAAAGTTGAAAACTTTTCACTAAAGGCATTTGACAACCACAAGCTGGGTTCGGACATTTCACTGTCCGCGCCCATAACCAAGCAATTACTGTCGCTTCAGCATCATCCCCATATTCTTTCGGTAATGCCACCTTGGGATATAAATGCCCAATCCGTTGAAACGCTTCCTCCCGCATCCACTGCCCGTAATATCGCACATCTGCGGCTAATCCTTGAGCACCTTTCCAGAAATTCATCCCCTTTTTCTGCCGATTCTCTGGATTAATGGGAGGCAAATCTTTAAACTTTGGGGGAATTTCAATTAACGCTTTATTAATTAATACCGCAACCGGATTCAAATCACTGGCATGAGCTTCTAATCCTAACCGTTGTGCCTCTAAAGGAATCGACCCACCCCCCGCAAAGGGGTCATAAGCTGGCGGTGCATATTTAGCAATATAATCCCGCACGGCATCCGGTTGAGTGGGCGGTTCCTCTCCCCGGTCCCAAGCTAAACATCGGGCAATTTCTTTTTGGGCTTCATCAATGATTGCCGGGTTTTTGATGTCATCCCAAGACACTAAACCCCGGACAACTTGTTTATGATTGCCTTTTTTATCCGTCTCAATGGTGATTCGCCCCAAAATATCAAATAAGCGCTCCCGTTCTCGCTTTTGGTCTTCTTCTGTGGGGAATTTATCCGGCCAACTGGAGGGGTCATCCACCAAAGAAGACCACAAAACTGCTCGACAAGCGGCTAAAGGTCGCCGGGCCCACCACAAATGCAGGGTTGAAGGATGCCCATGCCGAATCGATTTTTCTCGGGCAGATTCAGCATTAATCGCTTCCAGGGGGAGGGCAACTTCAATCAGTTTTTTTCTCATCGTTAAGGGTGAGGATGATAAATTTTACTTGAGGAATTAGAGGGGGAAATTTAACAATTGGTGTTGATGATTCACGCCCAGCTAAATCAGGAACGCGAATGGGCGATCGCAGCCCCCAACATCAGGCGGCCCAGAACAGGACAGAAGGTCTGGGTGAAGCAGTTGCCACACCAGAATCTCTCCGGCATCAAAGGGCAAATCGGTTATTTCTATTGTACCATCTTCGGTCAAGGTAACGGAAAATTAATCCGCTTTCCTTTTCCAGACTCCCTTCTGGATTGCAGATTTGGGGCAAGGGTAATCACCGTTTGTCAATCCACCCATTAATTACCCCAAATCCATCACCTTGCCTCAACCTATTTTCAACTTCAGGGGCAATGAAAAATCCGCATAAATATCCAATT
>CAYUEH010000803.1:0-2504 GCA_964442465.1 uncultured Laspinema sp.
AGCAGGGACAACAATACAACCGATGGGACAGTCAATCATCAGAATCGATTGATTCGGAGTTTACGCACCTCCCTCTGGGAAGAAATCTCATCATCATTGAGGTAAGCCACTCAGGGCTGCAATAAAACCGGTTTAAATCGGTGGGTTGAGGTCAAATTTAAGGAGTCATCATCTTATTATGTTGGACAGCTTAAAACTGAGGGGAAGAATTCTCGCCTGCATTATTATCCCATTGTTAGTGTCCGGTGTACTGGCTACCCTGATTGTTTCAAACGTTAGAAAAGTCGATCGACTCGACGAACAGATTGGGTTTTCCTCAGAAGTCATTGATCATTTGGCAGAAGCCACCCTGCAAGCGATTCGCATGGAACGTTCAACCCGAGGATATTTGGTGAATCTCAAAGATCGCCATCGCCAAGGATTTGAGACAGGTAGGGAGTCCTATAGTCGGTTGATGAATAGCTTAGAGTCAAAAATTGCTCAACTGGAGGACCCGTTACAACGGCAGCGGTTTGAGGAGTACACTCAGTTGGGAAATCAACTGCAACAAGCGGATCTGCAAATGCTCCAACTGGCACAAACGGGTCAGATGGAGGCAGCGGTGGAATTATTTTCCACGGATGAGAGTAGCAATATCGTCCGGGAGATGGAGTCGCTTTATAATGCTTTTGTCCAACAAGAACGAGAGACCTTGACGGTTAGAAAAGTCCAAGCGAAAGCGGCGTTAAATTTGTCCCTGGCGATTGCCGGATGGGGAAGTGCGCTCGTGGGGTTGATGACGATCGCCATTGGTGCAAAACTCGCCTCTAGCATTCGCGATCGCATCGAACGTGCCATTCATGAAGTGGCGACCTCATCGACAGAATTTGCCGCCACCTTCGCTCACCAGGAAACCTCCACGAACGCTCAAGCCACGTCTGTCAACCAAACGACGGCTTCTATGGAGGAGTTGAATGCCTCCTCCATAGCCACCGCAGAACAAGCCGAATCTGCTGCGGCTAATGCGCTTCTGGTCTTAAACTTAGTGGATTCCTCCAACCATCATCAACTGCCGGTGCATCCGTCCTACGGTTTGGGGTCCAACAACTCCAACATCCGATCGCGCGATCGCCATATCGGGCATCAGAATACCAGTTTAAAAGAAACCGTCAATCAGATTGCCCAGCGCATCGAACAACTCACCCAGCAATTGTCCCAAATTGATGAAATTGCCAGTAACGTCAGCAATATCGCTAATCAAACTAATATGTTAGCGTTGAATGCTTCAGTTGAAGCGGTGCGCGCCGGTGAAGCGGGGAAAGGATTTGGGGTGGTTGCCTCAGAAATTCGCAAACTGGCGGACCACAGTGGTCGCTGTGCCGATCGCATTAATTCTCTGGTCAAAGAAATTCAATCGTCAACTTCCATGACCGTTCAGGTTACAGAAGAAGGGACAAAAACCGTCGAAGTCGTGGTGGATGCGATTGATGAAATTGTTAATAATACCCAACAAATTTCATTGACCGCGCAACAGCAGGCGATCGCCATTCAGCAGGTGTTTGAAGCCATGAATGCCCTGAATAGAATTGCCTCAGAAACCGTTAACAGCATCTCTCAGGCCAAAGTTGGCACTGAAAAACTCAATCAAGCCGCCCTTGACCTCAAAGAAATGGTCTGAGCATTCTATTTCTGGGGGATTCACTAATCCGGGGCCATTCTCCCCCAAGGAGAGCTGATGGGAACCCGTCCGGGAGGCATCTTGAATTCCGGCTGAATTATCCCGAATTCGGTTACCCCGGGGGAAATCAGGCATCCATCGGGGGTGCTTTCCCTTGCCTTTGTCCGCAAATTATGCGAAAATTGCCACAGGCCAAAATATCGCAGCCGTTTCCATTAGGCTCAGAGGTGGAGACAGTCCCCGGACCCAGACTTGGGCTGGAGAAAGAGCCGGAACGTTGGGGAATTGGGTCCCACTCTCCCTAGATTCAGGGATGGGAAATTCCTGTGGGTGGGGTTTCCGGTTTGAATCGGCGACTGTTGATCGAGCAAACTGTTCAGGAATCCAAGCGGCGATCGCCTCGGGGTGTGGCTCCTCACTGCTCCTCAATGAAGGTCTCTCCTCAATCCGCAGTTAAGTTACTAGAAAATCAGGGTGGAAACCAGAGAGTGAACGGCCAAGTTCACCATCAGTTCAGGAACTAAACCGGGGATGACATCAGCAAAAAAATGGCCTATTTCACCCCCCAAGAGATTGGCCTTTAGGAATTTGCCCAAACTGTTAATATGAGCTTATGAAAACCCGAATAAATCTGGAGAGTTTTGGGCCAGGATTGCCAGAATTAAACCCGTCCAAAACAGAGTCGATCGCGCCCAGAAACAGGCCGAGGAGAACCGGGGGAAATTTGAGGAAAAAAGGGGAATCTTCAAGATAGGGGAAATTGTCCCCTAGAAATCCCTAAATCGGACTTTCGAGGAGCTAAAACTATGATGATCGACGATGAAGAACTCAGAGTTACATTCAAAGT
>CAYUEH010000804.1:0-2485 GCA_964442465.1 uncultured Laspinema sp.
ATTGAAGCTGAGGGATATTGAAGAATTGTCAGGGGAGTCAACGGGGTTTAAAAATCGCCGACTGATGGCAAGGGGATGATAAAATCAATCCAGGGCGCGATCGCGATCGGTTCTGGCGTGGGGCTGCACAAATATTCAAGGATCCATTCACCGGGGTAACCATTCACCGATTGGAGATTCTCTGCTGTTTTATAACATTTTATACAAAAGTTTACTTCGCCGGTTTCCACTCCCTCCGGCGAGGGCTAACACCTTCTAACTTAAGAATCTAATATTTTATCACAATTATCAGGACAATTCATGACCTAAATTAAAGTTCAGCAATCAGGCGATCGGGGGTTTATTTGAGGCGTAGCCCAGCGGGAGAATTCCTCAGCAAAACATGAGACTTTCCCCCTCTCGACAGATTGCCCGAAATCAACCCTGCGGCTAAGATACGAGGGTTTGAAACCGCTCAAGACAGGGAATATAAATGATGAAACTTAAACCCAAGCCATCAGTCTCCCTGCTGGTCAATTCCCCAATCTTCACTTTTCATTTGCAACAGCATCAAGCCAGAAATATAGAAAATTAGTGATGAATTCTCCAAAAGTAAACGCCCCAAACATTCATTTATTTGCCTTTCATTTGCGCCATGAAAGCGGCATTCGTTCTGAACAAAAAATCGTCCCCGGGGCCGAAAAATTATGGGAAAAACTCGGGCAACTTCTCAACCAATATGGGTATGACACTCCTTTGGATTTGTTGGGTTATTATGCACCGAAAGGAGAACAGGCTTACGACCCCAAAGAAGAAGGACCGGGCAGTATCGTCAATCTCCACAAAAACGGCCTAATCGATTTTAAAGGTATCCTGAAACTGGATGAATATCCCGTCACTTTTACCGGAATTGCTTGTCCCCGTCGGATTTATGATAGCTATGCCTTAGCCTTGAATATTCGGAGGCCCGAAAAAGAAAATGAGCGCCCAACCGATGCCGTTCCGATTTCAATTTACGGCCAATTTAATACCCCTAACAACCTATTCCTTCCCGATTTTATCCAAAGTTCATTAGGACAAACCCTGCTTTTAACAGCGGATTTAACCGATGAGCAAAAGCAGTTTTCTCCTGAAGGGTTAAAGAAGTTGGCTTGTCAATGTATCGATGAATTGATTGCCGACCCCAAAAAACGGCCCTCTTATAGCAACAAAGGTCGGTTATTTGGGAGTCCGATTTTTGAATTTGGAGATATTGAGACCTTAGAAAGTCAGTCTGATTATCGTCATATCTTAGTGTTATTCTTCCGAGATGATACCCTCAAACGAAAATTTGAATCCTCCTATTGGGATTTAATTGAATTATTTTATTATCGCAATAAAATATTAACCAGTTTTGATTTTACGCGAAGTGGCTATCAGGAAACCTATCGTAAATATGAGGAAATTGAGGAAATAATTGATGATGTTAATCAGCAAATTTCTAATTTAGTCCCGAATAAAAAACTGGGTTATAAATATTTGGAAAATCTGAAGCAGAAACTAAAAATTATGCCCGGATTAGCCTTAGAATATTCCCGACTCCAGCAGGTTTTAGAACGAAATCGCAATACGATTGCCATTGATGCGAAAAAATATGATGCGGCCCTGGATGAAATTCAGCGCAAGCAAAATTTAGATGTGTTTTATTTAAAACCCATTGATTTAAGTTTTGTTGAGAATTTTACGCGACAAGAAGTGCCTTATTTTCAAGAACGAATTAAAGCGGATTTAGATTATTTTGTCCATGGCAAGGGACTGGTCGATCGCGCGATCGCCACCATCCGAGGGATTGTGGAAATCGAACGCATCGATCGCGAACGACATCTGGAAACCAAACTCGAAGCGATCGCCGTTGGAGTGGGAACGGCTGCCGTTGTCGCCGCCAGTTCCATCTACCTCAGTTTAGATCAACCCCTCAATCCCCCCGATCGGTCCCCCTCGGTGGCATTATTTATGATGGTGATCCTGATTAGTATTGCTGTAGGTACGATTGTTTTTGTCCTATTTTCTTGGCTATTAAGCTGGATTCGTCGAGACTAATCCGCTTGTTCGTAGTAACGACTTCAGTCGTTCCTTCCGGATGACGACTAAAGTCGTCACTACAAACTAATTGATTTAATTTCTTTTGTTCGTAGTAACGACTTCAGTCGTTTCTTGATTACGCTATAGCGGTTCCCACAGTTATGAGGTACGTTTTGAGCGGTTCCCACAGTTATGAGGTACGTTTTGGGAGTGCGTTGGCGAAGCCTGTGCGTGGTGCCCAAACATCTTGCTCGCTATTATCACTAGCGAGCAAGATGCTCGCACTCCTTTAAATGTTTGTACCGCATAAGTCCACCGAACCGCTATAGAATAACCCATTCGGATGACGACTGAAGTCGTCACTACGAACTATTGGATTCAATTTCCCCTGTTAATCCTCACTGAGTTTGGGGCCAAGGAATCATGGGGTCTTGGGATAAACGGT
>CAYUEH010000805.1:0-2483 GCA_964442465.1 uncultured Laspinema sp.
AAGTAACGCGGTAACGACTGAAGTCGTTACTACGAACAAAAGAGAACGACTGAAGTCGTTACTACGAACTTCCTCCCCATCTCCCCCATCTCCCCCATCCCCCCCCATCTCCCCCATCCCCCAATTCCCCCCCAATCCTCCCCATCCCCATATAATAGGAACGGATAGGATTTTTCCCTCATCCCGTAAAAACCAACACCAGTTGGCCGATTCTATCAGGGGCATCATCATGAATCGCTAATCAGGGTAACCATTCAATGGACCGTTTTGGAGGAGAAACAGCATGAACGTCATTGTTAAACCCCAGGGGAATTTAGATGTAAAAGTCTCCGCCATGCTTCAGCAAAAAATTGCAGCTTTAGTGGCGGAAAACTATAACCATTATTTCATTGATTTGGCCGGGGTCAAGTCATTGGGTCATTGTGGTGTCAGCACCTTATTGGCGGTCGATCGCCTAGTTCGTAAAACTGGCAAACGCTTAAGTTTGTGCAACTTAAATACTTCCGTTCAATACATTTTGGAAATCAGTGACCTCGCCTGTGAACTCGATATTGTCGAGTCCGGGTCCGATGATGAAATCCTTCAAGTCGGCACAACCATCCAAGTCTAATTTGCAAGGCGATCGCCTTCACCCGATCAGGGAATCATCTACTATGTCCACTCTATTTAAGACTCAGGATTGACAGCCATTCGCCCCAATTACAGCCCATTAACCGTTGCCTTATTTTTGTTAAAATTACAGAATGCCCCTGGTTAAATGCTGGCTAAACTTCCCAAATCTCAGATGGGGAGACCGTCGGCATTCGCCCCGGGACCTGCTCACTCGGCAATTTTTGCCCATCGCCTACCGTTCCCAAATTGTAAAAAATCCCTTACAATTAAAAAATATTAAAAAATGTAAAGCTAATCTCAAATGTCAAGCCATCATCAGGGTGAAAACCCACCTCGCGTTATTGTGATTGGGGCAGGAATTGGCGGGTTAACTGCCGGGGCATTATTAGCCAAACGAGGCTATGCAGTGCGGGTTTTCGACCAGGCGATCGTTCCAGGGGGATGCGCTTCGACCTTCCGACGCCAGGGATTTACCTTTGATGTGGGGGCAACCCAAGTCGCAGGATTAGAACCCGGGGGGATTCATCACCGGATTTTTTCAGAATTAGGAATCAATCTGCCCGAAGCAACCGACTGTGACCCCGCCTGCGCGGTGTTTCTGCCTGGAGAAACCACCCCAATTAATATTTGGCGGGACCCAGAACAATGGCAACGGGAACGACAACGCCAGTTTCCCGGTAGCGAAACTTTTTGGCAGTTAATGGCTACTTTATTTCGCGCTTCTTGGCAGTTTCAAGGACGAGATCCGGTATTACCTCCCAGGAATCTCTGGGATGTTTGGCAGTTAATTAAAGCCCTCCGTCCCGATACGATGGTGACGGTTCCCTTTACCTTAATGACCGTAGGGGATGCCTTGGGATGGTTGGGATTACAACGAGACAAGCGCCTGAAAACCTTTCTGGATTTGCAATTAAAATTATATTCCCAGGTGAATGCCCAGGAAACGGCGTTATTGTATGCAGCAACAGCGTTAGGACTGTCCCAATCTCCCCAAGGGTTATCCCATTTAAAAGGGAGTATGCAGGTATTGAGCGATCGCCTCGTCGAAGGGTTAGAAAAACATGGGGGCGAATTGTTCATGCGCCATACGGTCAAACAGATTCAGGTTACAGAAACCGGCGCATCCACCGTGACGATTCTCAATCAAAAAACTGGGGAAATTTGGACCGAACAACCGGATTTAATTGTTGCCAATGTGCCGGTGCAAAATTTGGTTAACCTGGTGGAGTTGCCCACAGGTTCAGAAAACTTATTTCAGCAGTTATATCGCCGTCGGGTGGAGAATTTACCTCCGGCATCCGGGGCATTTGTGGTTTATTTGGGGGTGAAACAGGAAGCGATTCCTGAGAATTGTCCCCCGCATTTACAATTTTTGTATGATTATAAGGGAAAAATTGGGGAGAATAATTCTTTATTTGTGTCCGTGAGTCGGGTGGGAGACGGAAGATCCCCGGAGGGGATGGCAACGATTACCGCTTCCTCGTTTACGGATACGCAAAATTGGACCAATTGTGAGGATTATTCCCAGTTAAAGCAACAGTATGAAACCGAGGCAATCGCCCGGTTGGCCGGGTATTTTGCCCTGAATCCAGAGACGATTGTTTATCAGGAATCGGCGACGCCGCGCACTTTTGCCCGGTTTACGGGACGCGATCGCGGGATTGTCGGAGGCGTGGGGCAGCGTGTAGCCACATTCGGACCCTTTGGACTAGCGACGCGGACTCCGATTCCGCATCTGTGGTTAGTGGGAGATTCCACCCATCCCGGGGAAGGAACTGCGGGGGTGAGTTATTCCGCACTCACGGCAGTTCGGCAAATTGAAGCTGAGGGATATTGAAGAATTGTCAGGGGAGTCAACGGGGTTTAAAAAT
>CAYUEH010000806.1:0-2481 GCA_964442465.1 uncultured Laspinema sp.
GGTGCAGATAATCTTCGTTTTACGCATGAAATTAAACCGATTAGAGAGGAATGCAGGACATCAGTTAGCAGTTTAACCGAATTTTTATTAGAATTCCGGACATTGCTCAGGTATGATCAGGGCAGGTTTTCCCCTTCGGAGTTGAATCAAATCCGGACCCGGGGCATTAATTGAAAATTTTAATCTCAATGGGGAGGGCTAAATGTGACGCAGGATACATCTGCTCAGTTGACAGACCCACACCTGCACAGATTTCCCCAACACTTAGTTCTATTATCATTAAAAATAAACTTTTATCATCCGGTTTAAAATTATAATAAAAATTTCCATTTTATCTTCTTGTTCGATATGAAAACAATATGAGGCGATTCCATTTTTCCCGCATCTCCCGCATCTCCCCATCTCCCCATCTCCCTCTCCGGTTAGAGGATCCCCCATCCCCCTCATGATATCTGTGTTAAATTGGCCGTTCGGATTTCCCAACGGGTCAACTCATAGGATATATTTCTAAAATAGCCCGATCGAAACGATTTTTATCCAACCCTTAAATTCTGGTGGCGATCGGGATGCCGATGTAGTTTACAGCAGCGATGCTGGCTTAAAATGGCTCATCAACGCCTGCGATTATCCCACTCCTTGAGCGATGAATATTGCTGAAATTCTACACAAACAAGTTGAAGAAACCCCAGAGACTCCCGCCATCCTGGAGATGCGACGCGGTGTCAGGGGTAGGGTGAGTTTTGCTGAGTTGGAGTTGAGGGCAAGTCGGGGAGTCACCCTGTTGCGACAAAACGGGATACAGGCGGGAGATACCATCTTGCTCATGCTGCCGCTATCAACGGATTTTTACGTGGCGCTGATTGCCATTTTCAGACTCGGTGCGATCGCCTTAATCCTCGACCCCAATCCCCAGTCCGATCAACTCGATCGCGCCTGTACCTTGTGCCGTCCCAAAGCCGTCATTACCACCACCAAAAATCTGTTTTGGCGGTTTTTCTCCCGGGCTTTTCGCAAAATTGCGCTTAAATTTACCATCGGATTTTCCCTCCCCACCCTCATTTCTTGGCAGCGATCGCACACCCTAGAACCTGACTTTAAAATCACCGAATTAGAGTCAGGAACTCCAGCAGTAATCGTCTCAACAGTAGGATTCTATGACCAATTAAAATTTATTGAATTGACTCATGATTATTTAATCATACAGCAAAAATCTCTATCGGGAATTCTCCTCAGCCATCCCGGAGAAATAGATATTACCCTTCAACCGATGCTCGGATTAATTAATATAGGCTTAGGAATGACTAGCTTATTGCCTAAACTTAAACTAAACCAGTCTTTAAATTCTCAAAAAAAACCGATTATTGATGCCATTAAAAAATATCAACCCACTCGAATTGCTGCGGCTCCCACCTTAGTAGAAAACCTGACCGAGGCGTTGATGAAAAAAAGAGAATCATTAACCCCGGTGTATAAAATATTTATGTGGGGAACGCCAGTTTTGCCCAGTCTACTCAATCAAGTCAATCAAATTGCACCCCAGGCAGAAATTATCGCAATTTATGGAGAAACCGCCGCGATCGCCAGCCTTTCTCGCCGAGAAATTGAAGCCAGGGACGTCAGTCAAATGCAGACCGGAAAAGGCTTACTCGTGGGCAAACCCGCCCCAGATATCCAGTTAAGAATCATCCCCAACCAATGGGGCGCACCCGTCGCCCCCTATCAAAATCAAGCCGAATTTGAAGCCACCTGCCGCCCACCTGCCGAACCCGGAGAAATCGTGCTGCAAGGCGATCGCTTCATCACCCGAACCTTAAACGAACTCGGGGACGAACCCATGAACTTTCGAGTCGGGGATCAACAATGGCATCGCACCGGAGATGCGGGATACTTAGACTCCCAGGGAAGATTGTGGTTGCTTGGACCCTGCCAAGATTGCATTCAGGATAAATTCGGAGTGATTTATCCCCTCACGGTAGAATGCGCCGTGGATTACAATCGCGAAGTCCAACGGATCGCCTTTTTTTCCTATCGCTATCAGCGGACTTTAGTCGTAGAAATGGCTGATAAAAGCTCATCCCAACGCAGTTTATCCTCCGTCCTAGAATCCCTACAATGGGCCAATGTAGAAGCGTTGCGCGTCGTGGAAAAAATCCCAATGGATAAACGCTACCCCCGCCGAGTCGATCGCGTGGCATTAGAACGAATTCTGGATGAACAAGACTAATTGGGGGATGGTTCAACTGTTCGTAGTAACGACTTCAGTCGTTTCCGATGTTCGTAGTAACGACTTCAGTCGTTCTCCCCAAAACTGTCGCAGGTTCACAACCCCTCTGGTCCTGTCATTGTATGGGGCTTCTCAAGAATGGGGCTTTCCTGGGAGGCGATCGCCTTTGAACAAACAAACCACCTACAGGTACCGTTGAATCCGGAAACGACTGAAGTCGTTACTACGAACGAAGAGAACGACTGAAGTCGTTACTA
>CAYUEH010000807.1:0-2479 GCA_964442465.1 uncultured Laspinema sp.
CGGACTTGATAGGTGACATACTGGGATAAGTTAATTTCAAATTGCCGTTGCCGTTGCGCTTGAATCTTGCGCACGGTTTGCTGATGCTCATAGCTGCTATCTTCACTCAGCAAGCAATGAGAGTACAGGTAGGGATAGCGATCAATAAAGGTCCCCAGGGGCCGATGCTCTTTAGGCGGGCTGATTTCCGAACTATGTTGCACCACCTTCGATAACCGTCGCAGGGTCAGGTACTGATCCGTTGCGGTGAAGTCTTTGACTAATTCTTGCAACTGTCGGCCCGTTCGAGAGCGTCCGTAAGGATTATAGCCCCCAGGCCGCTCAAACAGGGCCACCAACTCCGGAATCGCCTCTTGGGTTTGGCTGTGCATTTGCCAACGATTCACTAAAATGTGGCAACATCTATTTAGAATAAACTTAAAGTCTTGGTCCATGCCCTTATAGGTCAGCATTCGACCTAACGCCCCTGAGATCTCGGCTTCGGGGTAGTCCCTTCCTTCAATAAAGAGGCTTTGAAAGCGCGAGATCATCTCAGACGGTGGCTCCGCTTTAACCAGTTCGAGGAGGTGATCGTATAGTAACTGCTCCTCCTGGCTTGTTTTTCGGTTGTAAGGATCCGTTCGATGATTCACTTGACTTTCCCCCCTGCCCAGATGTTTGGCTTGATTCAATTTTCCAGAGCGAGCGTTTTCAATAGGACACAATTTTCCCCGTGGAATCTTGTCAGACCTTGATGGATAATTTATATTTAATCCGCTTGGATAATGGTTATCAAACAGATTCAGATCCGTCTCGGGCCACTCGGATTCACCCATGTTACATGAAACTTTATAAAAGAGTGGGTGATTTCTGGCAACTTGGGAATGGGTCTGAGCTTTCCTTGATCCATAGGATCTCTATCTATTAGAATAACCTAGGCAGATCTCCTCAACCATCCAGTATCGTAAAAAGTTGATAAAGATGCCAGGGGGGTTTCACGGAATTTTCATGAAGATTCATCACAGTTGACAGTGGAAACACCTTTATGGTATGTCCACGGCTCAGATTGCTCAAATTGAGGCGATCGCCTGCTTGGTACAAGCTTTGCCGGATG
Source organism: uncultured Laspinema sp. (assembly GCA_964442465.1). Taxonomy (GTDB): domain Bacteria; phylum Cyanobacteriota; class Cyanobacteriia; order Cyanobacteriales; family Laspinemataceae; genus Laspinema. The sequence continues at coordinate 1,094 of CAYUEH010000807.1, forward strand.
GTATCATTAATTTTTATTAAATTCAAGTCCTGCCATCATGTCTTGTGTTGTGACCCTTGCTCAACTGCTTTCCCTCTTGAATGCCCAAGCCTTTCACCCGCTATCAGAGGAACTGGGCGTCAAACAGGCCCTTGGTATTATTACGGATACGCGCAGTTTACGCGCCGGTGAGGTTTTTGTGGCCCTCAGAGGAACACAATTTGATGGGCATCAGTTTATTGGGTCCGCATTTGACAAAGGGGCGATCGCCGCCATTGTCGATCGCGACTATGTGACTCCCAACCCAGATTGGCCCCTATTGGTAGTCCCGGATACCTTGGCTGCTTATCAGGCGATCGCCCATTGGTGGCGCACCCAGTTCGACATCCCCGTGATTGGCGTCACCGGATCCGTCGGCAAAACCACCACCAAAGAATTAATCTCCGCAGTTTTGAACACCCAGGGTCCCGTTCTTAAAACTGAGAAGAATTATAATAACGAAATTGGCGTTCCCAAAACCCTCTTAAACTTGACCGCAGACCCTGATTATGCTGTGATTGAAATGGCCATGCGAGGGAAAGGAGAAATTGCCCTCCTCGCCGAAATTGCCGCCCCTACCATTGGCGTCATTACTAATGTTGGCACCGCCCATATCGAACGCTTGGGTTCAGAAGAGGCGATCGCCAAAGCCAAATGTGAACTCTTAGAAAAAATGTCCCCAGAAGGAATCGCCGTCCTCAATTACGACAATTCCCGATTAATAGAAACCGCAGCAAAAGTCTGGTCCGGAAAAACCCTCACCTATGGATTAACCGGAGGAGACTTGCAAGGAACCTTAAAAGCGGGAGATGTCCTAGAAGTCGAAGGCATGACTGTTCCCGTCCCTCTTCCCGGAGAACATAATGCTTTAAACTATTTAGCCGCATTAGCCGTCGCCAAAATCCTCAATGTGAGTTGGGAACCGCTCAAATCCGGTTTAGCCGTAGAACTCCCCGATGGCAGGGCCAGACGGTATGAATTAGCCAATGATATTGTCATTTTAGATGAAACCTACAATGCCGGATTAGAATCCATGACCGCTGCACTCCAAATGCTGGCAAAAACCCCAGGAAAACGGCATATAGCGGTCCTCGGAACCATGAAAGAATTGGGAGAGCGATCGCTAGAATTTCATCAGCGCATCGGCAGCGTTGCCCAATCCTTAAATCTCGATGGATTATTCATCTTTGCCGACCCCGCAGAAGCCGCAGCAATGGCCAAAGGTGCAACAGGGTTACCCCTTGTAGAAATTATCGATATCGAACAGCCAAACGCCCATGATCACCTCTGCCAGCGAGTCAAAGACTGGGTAAAAAGTGGCGATCGCATTCTCTTCAAAGCCTCTCATTCCGTCCAACTCGATCGCGT
>CAYUEH010000808.1:0-2476 GCA_964442465.1 uncultured Laspinema sp.
GATAAGAAAAATCGACTGATTTGCCATTGACTGCGATCGTCTCAACTTCCGGATGGGGAATCCCAAACGATTCCAAAGAATCTTTAATCGAGGGATGGTTTGGGAACTGATGCATCAGGGTGGCATTTTTGCTATCCCTGGGTAGAAAGTCGTTCAGTTCCGCATGGAAACAAAATTCAGCGCGGTTCATAGCAGTTTTAAAATTGATTAATTTATCATTAATTTTAGCAAATCCCATCCCAATCGCCAGGTTTAACCCATAACTTGAGTTAAAATGAGGGATACAAATGGAGTTGAGGGAGCCGACAATGATAATTTCACACAGTCAAGTCTCACCCCAAATTGAATATCCCGAGGAAGACGGTAAACCAATGGCCGAAAGCGATCCAGCACGCGATTATCTGATTTATACGGTGGAAACACTGGACATCCATTTTCAAAATCGTCAGGATATCTACGTTTCGGGAAATCTGTTTATATATTATGAAGAGGGAAAACCCGAATGCGTAGTTTCTCCTGATGCCTTTGTGGTGTTGGGTGTAGAAAAACGCAAACGACGCTCTTATAAAACTTGGGAAGAAAATGATAAAGCCCCTAATTTTGTTTTAGAGATTACCTCCAGAAGCACTCGCAGTCAAGACCAAGGCGCTAAAAAAGGGATTTATGCTTTTTTGGGAGTCTCTGAATATTTCCAATACGATCCAACAGGCGATTATCTGCGTCCTCGACTCCAGGGATTAAGATTAAGGGATGGTAATTATTTTCCCCTAGAACTAACTGCCTTACCCGATGGCACTCAAACAATATGGAGTGAAGTGTTAGGGTTAGAATTGCGATTGTTGCCTGGAGGCGAACTGCGGTTTTATAATCCCGCAACTGGGGAACTCCTCCTAAGTCATCGGGAAGAGGCGCAGGCGCGACAGGAAGAGGCGCAGGCGCGACAAGCAGCCGAAGCACGAATTGCTGAACTTGAAGCGCGGCTGCGAAGTTTAGAACAGCAATAAGATTCTTAAAGGGGATAGGGTTTTTGGAAATTCTAAGGTTTGTAATAGCGAGAAAGTGGCGAGTTCTCTTGTTGCTCCGCAGTTACGCGCTACTACAAACCTGAAATAAATTATCTCCAACAGGACTTACGCATATTTTCCGAGGGGACCCTAAATGTAGAGGCGATTCGCGAATCGCCTCTACAGATTTAGGGTTGATGCGTAAGTTCTGTACAAAAACTCAGGCAATCTTCAATCCCATCCCCGATTTTTCGCATACTCCCTCAACACCGGATTGAGGAAAAATTGAGTGACGCCTTCCCGTTCCTGAATTTCCACAAAAAAGCGTCTATCGAGGGATTGCATCACTTTAAAAAACTCGGCGGCAGAGAATTGGGTCAGTTGTAACAGGTGCAGTAATGTCACGGGTTGGGTTGCCGTGGCAAGTTGGGCGATCGCCTTCTTTTCCGCTAACGTTAACCTCTGAAACTTTTGGTCTAATTGCGCCTGCAAAGGTTCCCATAAAACTGGCGTTTGATAGGTTGAAAATTCCGCTACTCGACCGCCACATAATTCTCGGATTGAGGTAGCGGTTAGCTCTAACCAGAGGGGATTACCGTGATAGAGATTGATTAAACTATCCCAGGTTTCTGAATCGGATAAATTTTGGTCTTGGAAGATTGCTTTCGCCGCGTCACCTAAACCCTGCAACACCAGCGATCGCACGGGATAGTTTTGCTTTTCCAATGTGGTGATTGCGATAGGTTTTTCATCGGCGATCGCCAGCACACAACTCTGATGAGTCACTTCGGCGATCGTCTTAAAAAACAGCCGATAATCTTCGTAAACTGATCCATCTTCCCCTGCTAGTTTGCCAGTATTGAAGGGAATTTGCAAATCATCGAGAACAATCAAACAGCGAGACTGACGTAAATGGTTGAGGAGTTGGGAGAGTTGCGTTTCCAGGCGATCGGGAATCTCGGCATCGGGAGAAAAGATCTGCAACAGATTGGCGAGAATCGCACCCAAATCCGAGTAAAACCGCAGACTGCGATAGATGACATACTCGAATTGATTTTGAATTTGTTCAATCAAACGCAACGCCAGAGTGGTTTTACCCATCCCACCGAATCCGAGAAGTGCCACCAGACGACAGCGATCGACAACAATGGCGCGATCGAGGGTTACGAGTTCGTCAGTTCGTCCGTAAAAATTAAAGATTTCCGGCGCGTTGCCTAAGTCCAGATGCGGTTGAGTTTGAGTTGGCTGGGTTTGAGGGGGATGGGTAGGCGATCGGCGAGCTTCCGAACAAAGATGAACGTTATTAACTGTTACATAATCTCTACCAATTGCTGATGAATAATTATAAAAATTACCTTTCTTTAATATCGCTTTAAAATTTGCCTTGCTAACCTCTTTTCCCAACCCCTCCGAAAGCAGTTTCCAGAGATCCGAACCCACATCTCTAACATGACCCTCACTGGCATAAGTCT
>CAYUEH010000809.1:0-2464 GCA_964442465.1 uncultured Laspinema sp.
ATATGCGCCTGCGGATGGAGGCGCGGCAGATGGCAATCACCGAGGAGATGGAACGGCAAAGGCAACTCCAGGAGATTGAGCGCATCCGCCAACAAAGCGGAATTTCCCTCCCAAGCAGATCGCCCGCCGGAGGTCAAAGCGATGAGAACTAAACCCGACCCCCTGACAACTCGACAGCTAGGTTTACTTCTAGCGGCCACTTTATTTAGTGGTGCAACTGCCGCGTGGATTGCATCGCTGACCCCACAAACCTCCTCGGCAGTGAGGCAAACCCAAGGGGCGATCGATGTTTTGACCGAACGGACCCCCAACGACAACTGGGGCTTTTTCCTCGGGACCTCCATCGCCTGCCTCGCTGGAGGAAGCCTCATCCTCAGCCGCAAGGAATTTTTTGACCCCCATACCCTCCGGGACGATGCCATCAGCACCATCCTGGCTTTGACTTCCCACTCCAACTACCTACTCGCGGGAGGTCTCCAAGCCACGGCCAAAATTGCGCTGACCTCGCCCCCAGCGAAAAAAGGGAAAGAGGTGGTCTTGCGGGTTATTCCCCCAGCACTGAAAAGCGCGGCTGAAAAGTTGAGCGGCGATCGCAAATGGTTCGTGGAGTGGGCTGGATTCCGGAAGGGGTTAGGCGGTCAATCCTGGCAGTGCAACTTCGTCGTGGGTCTCCCTGGCTCTGGCAAAACCACCGTGGTCAACGAGATTATCGTCGGGTTCATCCGCTTTAGTGAAGGCACTGGGCAGCTTCGCATCTTCGATATCAACTACGGCAAACCCGACGACTCGGGCCGGGTGAACAACTGGATGGGTTTACCCCTGAATCAGATAGTGGAAGCCCAGTTTGACCGCATCCATGCGGGGATTAATGCGGTCTGGGATGAGTTGGAAAAGCGCCGTCAGCAAGCGATTAAGGTGGCCTCGGATGGGGGCAAGCAAACCCTCAACTTCACCCCACTCTTGTGCGTGATTGATGAATTGCCTGCCCTCATGAACACCGCCAAACAGCACGAGGTGGATGAGGAGATTAAGGAGAAGATAGCCGACATCTTGACAATGGGGCGCGGGTATCGGGTCAAATTACTCTTGATCTCCCAGATGCTTGCCGTGGGTTCGGTTGCCCTGACGAAAGCTCAACAACAACAGGTCAATAAACTCGTTTTGGGTACTTCCGCCCTTGACCCCGATATTATCAACCGCATCCCCGGCACTGCCCAAGATTTGCGAGGGGAAATCGAGCCTTTACTCAAGCAGAAAAAGCGGGCTTGTGTAGTGCAGTTTGGCGCATCACTCCCCGAGGTTAGAGTCATCCCTGAAATTGACATAAAAGCTCACCGGGTAAGGGTTTGCGCTACTGACCCGGATGAGGTTTGGTGGCGTGAAACTTGGAAGGGAGAGACCCGAAAGCGGGTAGAAGAACTCGCCCAAAGCTATGCCACCGGCGAGATTAAATCCCCGCTCAAAGGGGAAGTTATCTCGCTATTCAACATCACCAACATGAGTAGAGACGAGCGTTACAAGCGCTTTGTTAGCCCCGTCTGGAACGAGTTAGTTAATAGATTTAAACCGGAGCAAAAATCATGATGAAAAATGTAGGCACGGCCATCATTGGCGCGGGTGCAATTTGGGTTCTTTGGAGTCCGCTCATTGCCCCAATCGGTCGGGGGATGTTTACCCAACGAATCAATCCCTCTCGTAATGCCTCACCCGATAGTGTGGTGCAGTTTTTTAGTGCGGGGACTGCCAACATGATTGGCAAGGGTTTTGAGAACTACGATACCGAAAACCTCGGACGACGGTTTGATGAACCCAACCCTCAAATCCGCTTACCGGGTGAAGATTTCTGGCTCACGGACCCGCGCCGGTATATCCCCTTTTTGCGCCCCAATCCCCAGCCACCGCAACAACAGCAGCGGAATTTATCACCCCATAACCAGGTGATTCAGCCGAACGAAAACTGCCCCCCAGAGCAGCAATGGATTGATACCCGCACGGGCCAAATTTTCTGTAGATAATCCACATCATAAAACCCCCATCGGTCCCATCGGTGGGGTTTTTATTTGACCCATAAACAGGAGCAATTTTAATGAAACTTACTCATATCCTGGCCTTAGTCGGATTAGCCGCGATTGCCCAATACTTTGGATTATTCTCGCGATGGGGAATTGACCTGGCGAAACTCAAACCACAATCGCCGATTACTTCGGGTTCTTCTCCAACCTCGCCTCAACCGGAGGGTTGCCCATATTCATATAGTGAGGTGCTGATTTTCACACTGAATGAAGTCGGGGCCAGCCTTCCTCCGGAATGCCTGAAGCGCGAGGGAGGGGAGATCTGATGACGAGCAATGGCAACCTAGAATCCGCCCTCGCCGGTGGGATCTCCAAGGGAATTCGGGAGGGAGTTGGCGGTGCTCTTGCCGATGGACTGGTCGGACTGGCGACAATCGCAACCTTGGCGGCGA
>CAYUEH010000810.1:0-2460 GCA_964442465.1 uncultured Laspinema sp.
ATCAACCGGATTTAGTATCAGTTAGAGCTTTAGGGGGAACCCTGTCAAAAGGGTAAATTTAATGACGAAAAATCGTTGTTTCATGTAGGGGTTTGGTGACCAAACCCTCCCCTCTTTTGTAGGGGTATGCTCACCAAACCCTCAACTTTCCGCAATGGAATATCACCTTAAGTCCTTCTCAAATTGGTGCAGGTTGATCCATTGCCGTAGAGGGAGACACCCTTTGGGGAACAAATGACCCTCGTCGTCCGGCAGGTGTAGCATTGGGGTATTAAAGTGAGGGGAGATTGAGAGGGCCAGAAACGGCGTTGATGAGTTCAATTTCCCCTGGACATTTCAGGGGATTAACCCCATCCAGTTTCATCGGGGGTGAGGGTTATAAATTAAGTTTTTAAAGGGGCGATCGCTGAGTAAATCCCAACTGATTGCAACCCATCCAGTTTCTAAGTTTCCTATCGATTTAGATAGAACACCGATTGCACCGAAGCGGTTTTTTTGTTCTTGATGTGGCTGTTCATCGATGACTGGGATAAAAAATTAAGTGCGGTTGCCGTTGAGTTGTGGTAAGATAGGGAAAACCCTCGATTTCAACGGGGTAAGGTTCCTAACCGAATAAAGGGTCAAGATTTGTCTGGGTTTAAGCCAAAACACAGCCGAATTTTTTTGCCTGTTTTGTCTCAATTAGGCCGCCGAATTCAGGGCATAATTCACTCAGCGATCGCGAGGTTAACCCAAGCGCGTTAAAGCTGGCGATCGGCCCATTCTCACCCTCCCTTACGGGTTTCCCATCCACCCAACTTTGATAGAGAGTCCATGACCCAAGCTACCCTATTTGTCTGTTCCCTCTGCCGATTTTCCCGGAAAGAACCCACTCAGAACGGGCTATCGGGCGGAGAGCATTTAATTCAGCAATTGCAAAGCGAATTGCAAGCCAAAAACCTGGAATCAACCATCCAAATTCAGCCGGTGCGCTGTATGGCAGCTTGCAGCGATGCTTGCAATGTCACCCTCACCGCTGGCGAGAAAATCACCTTTGTTCTCAGTGGACTCTCTCCCACAGAATCCGCACCGGATTTGGCGACCTTTTGTCAACAATATGCGGCAGCTTCTGAGGGTAAAGTTCCCTACAAAGAACGTCCAGACATCATTCGGGAATCCACAGCCTTTGTTCTGCCTCCGTTCCCCGTTCCCTCCAGTCTGTCTCAGGCCATTTAACCTCTGAAATAGCCTCTTCAAAACCGACCGAATTTGGGCTATAATGAACCCTAAATAACCGGGCTGTTTGATAAGCCCGGTTTTAAAATCATCGGTTGATCCCCAATTCGTTGTTTTTTAGTTAAACCTTACAAATCCGCTTATGACTTTAATTTTCGGACTAACGCTCACCCTATTTATTGTCAGCCTTATTCTGTATCTCAGCAGCGCCCGCAAATATCAATCTTCCGATTCTGTCGCCAATTCTTATGACGAATGGACTCAAGACGGGATTTTAGAATATTACTGGGGAGAACATATTCATCTCGGACATTATGGTTCTCCCCCAGAATCCAAAAATTTTCTGCAAGCCAAAGAAGACTTTGTACATGAAATGGTGCGTTGGGGAGGATTGGATAAATTACCCCCCGGAACGACCGTTTTAGATGTAGGTTGTGGCATTGGCGGTAGCAGTCGCATCCTAGCGAAACACTATGGATTTTCGGTTACAGGTATCACCATTAGTCCTCAACAAGTCAAGCGGGCTCAAGAACTGACGCCTCCGGATTTAGATGCTAAATTCGCCCTAGATGATGCCCTAGATTTATCCTTTAGCGATCGCAGTTTTGATGTCGTGTGGTCCATTGAAGCCGGACCGCATATGCCCGATAAAGCAAAATTTGCTCAAGAATTGTTGCGGGTCCTCAAGCCCGGGGGTATCCTAGTCCTTGCCGACTGGAATCAACGGGACGATCGCCAAACGCCTCTCAATTTCTGGGAACGCCCGGTAATGCAGCAACTCCTCGAACAATGGGCTCATCCCGCTTTTTCCAGCATTGAAGGCTTTTCCGAACTGTTAGAATCCACCGGATTAGTAGCAGGAGAAGTCACCACCGATGACTGGACCGAACAAACCCTCCCCTCCTGGATTGATACCATTTGGCAAGGCATCATTCAACCTCAAGGATGGATGCAATTTGGAGTATCTGGATTTCTTAAATCCGTGCGCGAAGTTCCCACCATTCTGTTAATGCGTCTCGCCTTTGGCGCGGGACTCTGCCGCTTTGGAATGTTCCGCGCCATCCGCAGTCAGGGGGAACCCGCTTCTGAACATCAAGTTGCTGCTACAGTGGCTCAAAATTCTTAAGGGAAAAAGGACTTAGGGATTTCCATAAATAAAGTGGGGCATTATAACTTTGGCAGAATTGGAAAAGCCCCCCTTCTTAAGGGGGGTTGGGGGGATCTCTCCTAGAAGATTTTGAAGAC
>CAYUEH010000811.1:0-2455 GCA_964442465.1 uncultured Laspinema sp.
TACAGGTTTTGGCGTAGGGTCGCTGGGGATAGTTGCAGGTATCGTCCTCATGGTAGGTGCAACTCTGGCATAAAAACTCTTCTGAGTTGGCCTGATGCAGGGGAATACCTGGGTGACCAAATCCTTTGAGTGGGTTTTGGCAGTAAGGACATTTGACAGCTTGGTCATCAACGGATTGATGGCACCGGGGACAGTCAGACATGATGGCAAACGGGGGTGGGATCCGGCAGGGGCGATCGCCAACGAGTGCGGGTTTCCTCACTCATAGAGCAGCCCTTTGTTTCATCCTACCCTAAGTATCTGGGCTAAGGGCAGTCTGCCTCAGAATGGAAACCCTACAACATAAGAGGTAGAACAGCCGCAGAATCAGGATAGGATATCCCAAAATAGAAGAGTGGGCCAAAATAGAGACAGCGATCGCACCCTTTGGAAGGCCCGCGCTATCGTAGATGATATTTTCACAACCCCAGTCAGAGGAAAACAATAAAACAATATGGATGCGAATAATTTGCTCAAGCAACTGCTATTAATTGGCATTGGGACAACCTCTCTAGTCGCCGAGAAAATCAAAGAGGTCAGCGACCAGTGGGTCCAGGATGGCAAACTCAATCCCGACCAAGCGAAACATTTTGTAGACGATCTCATGCAGCAGATGAAATCGGAACAGGGGAATTTTGAAACCCAGGTGCAGCGCCAGATCCGCAACGTCATGCAAGACCTGGGAGTACCGCGCCAAGCGGAGATGGACGAACTCAGAGGACGTCTCGATCGCCTAGAACGTCAAATTCGCGACTTGGAAAATAAGCAATGGCGGTAAGCGGGGTTACATCCACCGTCCGATACTCAATTCAGAAATCCGGGACGACCCGGGGGACATTTGGCGTTAGAGTAGGGATCGGGCTACAATCGCTGGGTGGTCAATTTCTAGCCCAACGATTGGAGTCATTACAGGCTACTCAGGAGGACTAATTTTGCGAGAAATTTTAATCAGCTTGGGGGTGATGCTGGCCTGCGTTTTGGTGCTGGTAGTCGCTCAGTTTACCGATCGCTCAAGTCAGGCGATCGCATCCAACATTCAGCCGACTCAAACCACAACTGAAGTACCAACGCCCAGCAAATCCCTGTTGGCGCAACGGTTGACCGCTCAGACGCCCATCGCCAGCGCTGACACCACACAAGAGGAGACAACAACAACGATGGTAACCACACCTTCCGGTTTGAAATATACCGAAATCGCCGAAGGAACCGGCGCAACCCCTCAAAAGGGGCAAACCGTTGTAGTTCACTACACCGGAACCTTAGAAGATGGCACGAAATTTGACAGTTCCCGCGATCGTAATCAGCCATTTTCCTTCAAACTCGGAGTCGGTCAAGTTATCAAAGGTTGGGATGAAGGTCTCTCCACCATGCAAGTGGGCGGACGTCGCGAATTAGTGATTCCCCCAGAATTAGGCTACGGTGCACGCGGTGCCGGTGGCGTTATTCCCCCCAATGCTACCTTAATTTTTGATGTAGAACTGCTCAGAATCGCCGGATAAATTTTCCCTTGTTCTGACGTTACACTCTCAGGACACGGCTGCTGCCGTGTCCTTAATTTATATCAGTTTGGATGGCGACTTGTACCGATTCCGCCACTCGATAGGCAACAGGGGGTGGAACCGCATTGCCAATTGTCCTAATGCCATGTTAACTGCGCCCTCAATCCTCCAAAATTTTGGGAATCCTTGAATCATTCCACAATAAATCCTTATAAATATCAATGATTAATGATAAATAAATAATAATCATGAAACTTCGAGAATCTGAAAGGGATTGCCCTTTAAATAGTCCCCCCTTTAAATTGATAGACTTATTTTCTGGTGCCGGGGGATTGACCCTGGGGTTTACAACAATTGGCAATAACTCTTTTCAACCGATTTGGGCAAATGACTGTAATAAAGATGCAGTGGCAACTTATCGGAGGAATTTTGGGAGTCATTGTGTTTTAGGCGATATTTTAGAGGTGTTAAACGATTCCGAGCTAAGAATGCCGGAAGCCGATGTGGTTATTGGAGGTCCGCCCTGCCAAGGATTTAGCCTGCTCAATAAAAATAGAAATAGTGATTCTAGGAAACAATTATGGAAACCATTTTTGGAAGGCATTGAGCGGTCAAATGCTAAAATATTTGTTTTAGAAAACGTGCCTCAGTTATTGGGTTCAGAAGAACATGACCAAATCATTAGTTTGGCCCAAAAATTAGGATATAAATTAGCATGGTCTAAGTTGTGCGCCGCAGATTATGGCGTCCCCCAAGTTCGCTGGAGAGGATTTATCATCGGATCGCGTTTTGCCGATCCCCAGACCGTATTTCCTCCTAAAAAAACTCACTACAATCCCGACAAGGGTGCATTATTAGGCGAATTAACTGGAGATAATGGATATATTGCAAACCCAAAACCTTGGCGAACCGTTAGA
>CAYUEH010000812.1:0-2435 GCA_964442465.1 uncultured Laspinema sp.
AGAGGCCGATCGCATTGCAGATTTGGAATTACCGATCGATTCCTGCTGAGTCCCAGAGATGGGGATTGCAGAGTGCAGCCAGTCAAGGAAGAGGGTCCCGAGAGGGCCTCCTTTTAATGCAGAAAAAGCACCGAGACTTTATCTTATTTTTATGGTGGAGACTCGGACAAAAATGGTATTATTTTTTCCCGTGGTACTGGAGAACCGATCAGGAGAGACCCCCTTGTAATCTTTGCAATTATCTTATGTTCGATTGCGATTATGTAATCCTGGAGCATTTGACGCAGAAGCTGTAAGACAAAGGAGCTTGAGACGGACCCAGACCCTGAATTAGTCCCCATGCTAGACCCTAAACGATAAGGGCGCGTTGGGAGGGTATCCCCTGTATTTACCCGTAAGACAGTTCGCTATTGCCAGTCTGGGTAAGACGGGCGATCGCCCTGTTCATTCAATTTGACCATTCCCTGAAAATACCAGTTCAGGCGCGGAACGCCCTGGTATCTTGTAAACCCTCAGTTAAAGGAGCCAATCGTGTTCAATTCTACCCGTGATGTCAGCATCAGCGCTGAATTCCTGTCTGCATCTGCCAAGGTTGCTGGTGGGAGTCCATTTAATATGCTCAACTGGGTAGAAACCTTAGAACCCGTGGCTGGAAAGAAAAATCGCTATATTTGCCCAGTCTGCGAGGGACAGAATCTAACGGTTGATCCCCAAAGCGGGGCCTATCAATGCTGGAATGGGTGCGAATGTAAAGACATTCGCGCCGCTTTGGGCGATCGCCCCACGGGTAGTATTTCCCTGGGATCACCCCGACAAAAAACTGTCCAAAAATCCTTCAAACCCGCCCCCTTCCCCGAGGGACAGCCGGTTTTAGCAAGATTGCGCCAACCGGGGATTCCCCCTAAATCCCAAAAACTCTCCTTCCAGCCGAAAGGGGTCCCGAATCATGCCGTGGAAATCCGTTACAACTACAGCGATAACCAGGTGGTGTATCGGTTTGAATGGCTGGACCCCAAACAGCGCAAAGGTCATAAAAAAACCTTTCGGCAATGTCACCTGAATGAGGATGGATTGCCGATTTGGAGTAAAGGCAACGACCCCTGGAAAGCCTATCGAGAAACGGAAGCATTAGCAGCCAGCGCCCGTGTGGTGGAGGGTTTTCCAGTGTTGTTATTGCTGGAAGGGGAAGGCTGTGTGGAAATTGCCCGGACTTTGGGGTTAGCTGCGGTGACGTTTCAAGGTAGCGCCTGGACGGATGTGGAAATCGAGAGTTTTTTGATTCGCTTGCGCCATGCCAATGAGAAGGCAACGATCGCCATCCTCCCCGATCGCGATGAAACTGGGCGCAAAAAGGCGGCGAAAGTGGCAGCAGCAGCAGCAAAAGTGGGGGTTCCCTGTTTGGAGTTGGACCCGACGCAGATCGATCCCGACTTGCCGGAAAAGGGCGATATTCGGGAAATGCTGGAAAATTCGGCAATTCCCTCGGATTTGATTCAACGGTTAGAGGGAGTGATTCGCCAAGGGACTCATCGGAACTCGCAGCAGTTGGCAACGGAGAGTTACGATAGCTTTTTCCCGGTGGTGGAGTTTAACCAGGCGATTGTCAAGTTCCTCTATGGCGATCGCCCGTGGATTTGCGTCAACAATACCCTCTATGCATGGCAGGGGACCTATTACGAAGCCTCACCGAATGCGGTAGAACTTTATCGGATTACCCAATTTTGCAATTCCTTCCCCATTGATGTCAAAGGTCAAATTCGCTATCCTTACGCCAGTTCCAGCAGTGTGAAAAAAGCCCTGGAATGGGTGAAATTGATGTTTGCGATCGCCCCGGGACGGGTGAATCCCCCGGGACTGAATTGCACCAATGGGGTTTTACAAATCTCGTTTAATCGCAAGGGACACCCGTCCTGGAAGCTGGTCCCCCATGACCCCCGCCAGCATTTTTATCTCTATCAACCCTTGGTGACTTATGACCCCGAGGCGGATCCGACGGATTGCGATCGCCTCCTGGAATGTCTGGAACCCCAATATCGGGATATTTTCCTCAAAACCATTGCCGCCTCCCTGGATTTAGAATCCGTCCGTCGTTTGAAAGGACGAATGGTTAAAGCATTACTTGCCAAAGGGGATGGCAACAATGGGAAGGATAGTTTGCGGGAAGTCACGGCGATGCTGTATGGGTATCAGGGACTCACTTCGGTTTCTGTGGAAGCCTTTGAACAAGCCGATCGCGGACGGTTGTTTCCCGTTGCCCGATTGGAAGGGTCCCGGGTGAATTGGCCCTCAGAAAATCGCAACGCCGAGGCCCTAGACCGCCTCCAATGCTTGAAAATTGCCATTACCGGCGATCGGTCTTTTGTGATTGAACGCAAAGGCAAGGATGATTATGAAACGGCGATTAATGCGGTGTTTATCTTTAATTGGAACGATAT
>CAYUEH010000813.1:0-2431 GCA_964442465.1 uncultured Laspinema sp.
GGTGCGGTAACGGGTTGAGGCGTCGTTATGGGTGCGGGTTGGGAGGCGGGGGTGGTTTCGCTTCCTTCAGGGGTAGCAACGAGATGAATTCCACTGCCTAAACTCACTCTTTTTTGGGCAACCAACGGATAATCACTAATCGGTTGATTATCAATCAATGTGCCGGTATTACTCCCTAAATCATAGATATGCCAGGTTTTACTAAATTGGTCAAAACTAAACTTGAGATGATAGGGGGAAACCTGGGGGTCGCTCAAGCGAATCTCGCAGTCAGAAGCACTCCCGATCGCATATTCCCGAGTCGGTTTCAGGGTATAGGTATGACCCGTATTTTCTATGAAGAGTTTGAGTTCGTTCATGGCTATAATTCCGGTTAAGTAAATGAAATAACAAGGAAGCAAAAGGGTTGCCCAAGGAAAATTTTCCCCAAGCCTCGTCGAGGGGACTGTTCAGACCAATCAGAGCCGGGTGTACCGTTGTGCTGAAACCAGGAATAATTTAGAAGATTAGGCTGATTATCCCATAGATTTTGAGTTGGCAACCTATCTTTTTGTTAATTTTTATGTCAGATTGGAAACGTAATTTTCACTACATTTTTTGGGGGGAGGGGATGATCCGGTTTCCGAGGCGATCGCACCGCAAACACCAGGAATTCAGTTCCTCCAGTCTGCCTTAATAGGATTCCCCAAAAGTCGGGTCGGAAACCGGGGGAGGAGTCGGGTCAACTCTGGACTCAAACGTCATCATAATGGACAGGCGGTCTCCGGCATCCTCGGGAATCTCAGGAATCTCGTAGGAAGAGTCTTTTCCGATTAACAAGCAGAGGGCAGAATTGGGCTTTGCGGCGTAAACAATTGAGGGGGTTTCGGGAGAATTGGGAGAGCGAACTGTTAAATCCCAAGGACGTTGTGGGGGATCAGGCACTTGCAAAACCCAATGAAGTTGAACCCTGATTTTGCCCTCACTGGGGGGATTTTTTCCGGGGAACAGGCGATCGCCTGGACGAAGGCGACTACAGATTAATTCTCGACGACCTGTTACCGGAATTCCGGTGAGTTCGGCGACCTTTCTTTTCAAGTTGGGATTTTGAAGTTGCCACACCATTTGTTTAACAATAGCGGGACAGGTCCGGGATTGACTCCAGGGGACAAGATTGCAGATATCGTGACTAGAGATTTCCTGAATTTGCCGAGTCCAAGGGGCATTATTTAATGCCAGGGTAAGGGCGGCTAATTCTTCAGAGGATAGGATAGAAATCAGTTGAAATGAAGGAGCTTTGGGGGTTAAGGGAAAGGTGATTTCGGGATAAAAATCGCTGAACCAGGGAGGGGTAGTTCGGAGGATTGGACCGGGATGGTTGAGGGAATTTCCTGGGGTTTGGGGTTGGGGAATTCTGGGAGAGGGTTGACCCCAAATTGGCCTAAAAGTTTTCAGAGAAAGGTCAGAATGCCAGACAAACCATTGGAGGTGATCCGGGAGAGTTTGGGTGACTTCAGAGGGGGATAACATCACTAAGGAATCGCAGTGTTCAGTCACAATAATTAGTTCTCCCGGTTGCAAAGGTTGTTCAGAAATCAGCAGGGGACGATCGCCGGATTGTCGCAGGGGACGATAAACTTGGACCAAGGGAGCATGGAGTGGGTTGTCTTGACAAGGCATCCAGACTCCCCAGGCAATAATCGGGGTAGAATCAGAGGATTGCTTGAGGGTTAAACCCCATTGTTTTAAGAGTTGAGAAGCGGTCCTAGGGGTGCGGGGTCCGAGCAGAAAAAAGTTATTGAATGGGGGTCCGGGTTCGCTAGATTGAATCCCTGTGGCACTGAAGAGTTGACGGAGGCGATCGAGTTCTGATTCCAGGCGATCGCCAGGATAAATATAAAGGGGTTGGCGGATAATCATCATGGAACATTTAGGTAGCAATTGGGATTTTTTTAGGAGTAAATAGCGGAGAAAAACCCTCTATTTTAGACCTACAATCACCAGGCTATTTACCCGGTTTATTAGTCAAATTAGAAGAGTTTAGGGTTTAGCAATTCAAGATATGAGTGATGGCTTGTTCAAATTCGTCACACTCATTCACCAGCCTTAAAACAACGCGCTCAAAGTAATTGGCATTGATGAGACTGATTTCCGCATTGTGCATAATTGAAAACACTTTTTGGCCGCTAATTTCTTCAATGCACCAAAATCCCAGCTTATAAGAAGCATTTTTCACCAGCAAGTAGGTAGAAAATACTCCCGGTATTTCAGAATCTCTGTTAAATTTCAACCCGCTAGGCACAGAAAATTCTAGGGTATTTTCATAGCGGATAATAAACAGAGTTTGCGTATTGCCAGAGGAAGCATTGAATCGCAAAATTGCTCGGCGATCGTTAATGTCATTAATCCGCCATTTGAGTTGGCTGCAATAGTTTTGAATCGTCGAGCGGAA
>CAYUEH010000814.1:0-2414 GCA_964442465.1 uncultured Laspinema sp.
GGTTTGACACTGTTCTAACAGGCGATCGCTGGGTAAACTCGCGATTAACTGGGCAATTTTCTCCGCTTCATCCGGGGTCATGGGATTCATGCTGTTGACCTCAATCGCAGTTTTCCCAGTAAATTATACCTAAATCTACCCCAATTTACCCCATTTTCTAGCTAAGTGAGGGGTAAGACACCTCACCCCCCCTGCCTTAATTCCCCGTAAACCGCGAAATATCTTTGCTAATTATACCAGAGTGGGGATTTTTTGCAAGGACGCCGATCGCCTAAATATGACCAATATCTCACGCCTATTTGGGGTGAGCGATCGCTGCATGATGTCCCCAAATAGCGGAAAATATAAATATAGCATTAAAGGAGAAAACTCCAATGAAAGCCACCCTTTTAAAAATCGCTGCACTCTCAATCACCCTTTTATCTGCCACCCCTGCCTTTGCCCAAAATCCCACCCACATCAACCAATTAATCGAAACCAATCTCTGCGCCGCTTGTAACCTCGCTGGTGCAGACTTAAGTGGTGCCCATCTGATTGGTGCCGACTTGCGAAATGCGGACCTCTCTGGTGCCAATCTCCAAGATGTTAACCTGGAAGGTGCCGATTTAACCGGCGCAAACTTGGAAGGGGCCAATCTTCAAGGGGCCTATATCAACAGCGCCACCTTAACCCGAACCAATCTCGAAGGAGTCAATCTCACCGATGCCAATCTCTCCTTTGCCGATTTATCCGATGCTGACTTAACTGCTGCCAATTTGTCCAATATTAACTTAGTCGGTGCCAATCTCCAGGATACGGTCATGCCCAAAGAGATGTTAGGATTAGTTCAATAAATGGGAATGATGGTAATAGACCTCAACCATAGCTGCGGTTTGTCGCTCCCAATTATCCCCATTCCGCAGTTATTCGGACCCCGATTCTCCACGGGATGCCGAGTTCCAACAGACATGGCGCGATCGCCTCTGAAGTTGCGATCGCGCTTTACACGACTTCTATATTATTCTTCTATATTTCTCAACACAATAAGCCGTTTTGGAGCTATTCCGCTCCTCCCATCAATTTCTTGAGGGACGTTAGACCTTTCTTAACCCGACGAGAAACTGTAACCGAACTAATCCCCATCCGTTCCGCTGTTTCTTTCTGGGTCAAATCATGGAGAAATACAAACTCTAGGACCTTGCGAGTCCCATCCTCTAGTTTACCTAGGGCCAATTGCAGGCGAATTTGGTCTTCCTGCGCTAACTGGAAACTGCGATATCCGGCATCCGGCACTAATTCCCCAAGGGATGCTGCGCCTTCCTCATCATCCTGGACTGGCGCATCCAAACTCAGGGGAGCTCGGTTGCGACAGGCGAGTTTGATTTCTTGCCATTCTGTCACAGAAATCTTTAAAGCCGATGCCACTTCCACATCAGAAGGATGGCGATTCAGACTTTGTTGCAGTTTCTGAATTTCCTTGGTTGCCTGCCGTTGCAGGGTTAACCAATGGCGCGGAATCCGCACTGAGGGACTTTTATCCCGTAGATAATGTTGAATTTCCCCACGAATGTAGGGAACGGCAAAGGAACTGAATGCGTGTCCCTTGGACATATCAAACCGTTCGATCGCCCGAATCAAGCCCAAACAGCCCACTTGCAGGAGGTCGTCATAAGTTTCCGTGCACTGTTGCATCCAGTGATGGACTTCTTTGCGAACTAGCCCAACATTGAGTTGGACAATTCGATTCCGCAGATGGGTCGTGGGAGAGGTTTGGTATTCCCGCAGGAGTTCCAAACTCTCACTCTTGAGTTCTTTGTTGACTGTTGTAAGCATTTTGACACCCCGGTAGGTTGCTCCCTAGCCTAGTATCTTACAGTTTAGTGGTAGCCGCAGTGATCTCTAACACAGAGTTTTTACCCAATGGATGACCTAGCCCGGTCTGGGTTCCCCCTGATTTATACCGAAACCTCGGAAAATCCGTAGGGTTAGTCGGGAAGGAATCCGAGGGGTTTTTCAGAGGATGAAGGACTGACTATGGATTGATAATTCCCCTTAGAGGTGGTGATCCAACCTTCAGCATCCTTTTCAACCTGGCGATCGGGCAATTTTACCCACCAAGTCGGTGAGGACCCGTGATAGACAACTGGACTGCTGCTGTTTTTGTTTTCGGCTACGAGCTATTTTAACTTTTTTTTGCTTCATCGCAATAGCTACAATCATAACTATATCGAATTAATCAGTCAAGCTCCGGTAAAAATTCTGTAAAGATTTATGGAGGCAGGGCTTGAGGCCCCCCTCGGACGAGGGGTCGGGTACAGAAACCGGGTCGATCGCCTAAATTGGGTGTCGATCGCCGAGATTTTGTCAGGACTTAGGCATGATTTCAGCTAGAAATCTAAATGTAGGGTTGATTCGCGAATCAACCCTACATTTAG
>CAYUEH010000815.1:0-2408 GCA_964442465.1 uncultured Laspinema sp.
TGACACCCAACCCAGAGGCGTTAACTCTCAAAAATCGGATATTTCCTGCGTTGGTTGCTCACGTCATTAATCCTTCACAAGTTGTCATCAATAGAGGTTGGATTCATGATGTAAAAGTGGGGCAAAGAATGCTAATCTATCGGACGGGCGACCAAGAGATAAAGGATCCGGAGAGTGGGGAATCCCTTGGATATCTAGAACTGGTGAAAGGAACCGGACAAGTGATTCATGTCCAAGAAAAATTTTGTACAGTCGAATCGGATCAAAGAAATTCTCCTAGACGAATCAGAAGTCCAGGGGGACTGGGAGCAGAAATTGTTGAAGGTGAAGCCCTACCGTTTGACGACCCGGAAGTTGGAGATTGGGTTAAACCGATTTAAGGAGAGGGGTTGTTGCGGGGGCGATCGCATCTTGATGACTCCCGGCGATCGGCTCTTTTCTATTGTGCAGTGATTCAGCACCAAAGCGGAGATGAATCCGCGATCGCCATTGTAAATTCTAGGGGTACAGCAATGCTGTGTCCCTACTCTTTTAAAGCAACTCTTAACTGCCACTGATATGATAGTAAGATATCATAGAGATTGAGGAGGTCAGTAGCAGGAGTAGGAAAGGGTGGTTAATCAAGGGCTGGAACCTTTGACACTAATGGTTTTTTGGCCGGTAGGTATCGGTTTTGAGGCGAGTACCGCGACTTGCTCTTGGCCTCTGTTGCAGCTTCTCCAAACTGGCTTAAGTTCCACCCCAGTTGTCCAACCGCCAATATAGATGAACCTTAATAACAAACAGCAGAAAACTTTAGAAAGGATTTTTACTGATCCGATTCCGGCCAACATTAACTGGCAAGATATTGAAAGTCTATTTAGAGCGCTTGAGGCTACGATTATCGAAGGTCAAGGCTCGCGCCTAGGGGTTAAAATAAATGATGTTAAAGCAGTGTTCCACGAACCGCATCCACAAAAAGAAACGGACAAAGGTGCAGTGAAATCGGTTAGAGAATTTTTGGTAAAGGCAGGGATTGAGCCATGATAACTTAGGCAGATAGTAGGGTGAGATTGGCTACCACACCTAGAGATAAATTGTAAACATTATCTAGTTGAATTAGAAAATTTTTACCAAGGAAGGGTAATTGGCTATGATGAGTTACAAGGGTTACATAGGTTCGGTTGAGGTTGATGTAGAGGCAGGAATTTTATTTGGTCGAGTTTTGAAAATTAATGATGTGGTGACATTTAAGGGAAAAACAGTTGAAGAAGCTCGCCAAGAATTTCAAAAGTCAGTGGATTTTTATTTGGATTTTTGCCAACAGTTAGGAGAATCTCCAGACCAACCTTTTACGGGGACAATTCACTATTGCACGACCCCAGAAACCCACAGGAAAATATTTATTGCGGCTAACAAAGCAGGAGAAAGCATCAATGCTTGGATGGATAAAGTTTTAGCAAAAGCTGCGGAGGAATCAATTGAAGTGTAGAGAGAGCGATATTTACCAGCTAGGAGGTGAAGGGGATGCTACGGTATGAAATTATCATGTATTGGAGTCAGGAGGACGAGGCATTTATTGCGGAAGTGCCGGAATTACCTGGTTGTGCCGCTGATGGTGCCACCTACCAAGAAGCGTTGACCCATGTAGAAGTCGTTATGCAGGAGTGGATGGAAACGGTGCAGGCATTAGGGCGTCCAATTCCGGAACCGAAAGGAAGGTTGCTGTTTGCTTAAAATCCAGCAACCTCTGTTGAATCTGAGTCACACTTCTTTCCGCCTGTGCGACTTGTATCAAGCAGTGGAGGACCGGATTAAAGGGATAGAATAGAGTTTGAGTTAAAAGGGGGCAGATGCTTCCATTAGCCCCTTATAACCCTGTTAAATTGTTAATAAAACTAACCCGGAGAGTTTACCATGATTGACGTGCGAGAAGCCGTCGTGGCTGCCCAAAATTATTTTAATTCCGTGCAAGATTTGATGAGTCACAATCGCCCATTGGATGTCCGAAATTTAAGGTTGGAAGAAGTTGAAATTTCAGAAGATAAAAAATACTGGGTCATTACATTTGGATATGATTTAAGAAGTTCCCAAAAGGAGACTGTTGCATCAAAAGAAAATAGACATTATAAAATTTTAAAAGTCAATACAAATAGCGGAGAAGTCGAATCCATGAAAATTCGAGAGCTATGAGTGATTACTTACGGTTCGCTCATTTTTCATTGATTTTTTGAGATTGCCTACGAGTGAATGAGGGTTACAAACTTCCTAGATTGCTATTGATAGTTGAGAAACCGGGTTTCTTTCCTAAATTTAGGGGATGAACCAACAATTGTCGCAGAAACCCGGTTTCTGGTCCTTTTAGTGGGGGGTTAGAAACCGGGTTTCTTTCCTAAATTTAGGGGATGAACCAACAATTGTCGCAGAAA
>CAYUEH010000816.1:0-2398 GCA_964442465.1 uncultured Laspinema sp.
TTGACCTGGAGCAAATGCCATCGTTTTCAGTTGTTTTAACCGATTTTTAGCCGCTATCATGAAGTTCATTCTTTTGACCTCTGGTCTAATTACGCTTTCTAGGGATTATTATGCCCTACTGAACACCATTTTAATGTCCAGACGGATATCCCTTAACAAAATGACTTGACTATTTATGGTATCACAGCCCTCTGGCTAAAGGAGTTAACCATTTTCATGATATAATCAACGCGCCTACTGGGGCACCTCTCCTGATGATGGGATCAGACCGACTTTTGCGATCGCACTCTAACTCAACCATGCCAGATTTTCTGATTATTGGAACTCAAAAAGGAGGGACAACCTCTCTCTATCATTACTTAACGCAACATCCCAAAATTATCCCCGCTGCTGAAAAAGAAGTTCATTTTTTTGACCTAAAATTTCATCACGGAATCGACTGGTATCGCCAACAATTTACACCCCGAGAAGCGGACCCCTTGATGCTGACGGGAGAAGCGACTCCTTATTATCTCTTTCATCCCTTAGTTCCCCAGCGAGTTAAGGGGTTATTTCCCCGAGTTAAGCTGATTGTGTTGCTCAGAAATCCGGTAGAAAGAGCCTGGTCACATTATAATCATGAAGTGCGTTGGGGATTTGAGACCCTTTCTTTTAGTGAGGCGATCGCCCAAGAACCGGCCAGACTCGCCGGGGAAGTGGAAAAAATGTGGGCTGACCCCAACTATTATAGTTACAATCATCAACATTACACCTATTTATCTCGGGGAATTTATAGGAATCAACTCAAACTTTGGATGGAACTTTTCCCCCAAGAGCAATTCTTAATCCTTTCAAGTGAAGCCTTTTATGCCAATCCTGCGGCCACCCTTGCTGAAACTGTGGCATTTTTAGGGTTACCCCCGATGGAAATTGCCGACTATCCCAAATACAATGCGGGAGAATATGCGACCCTGCCGGAGGGACTCCAATCCACCTTGAATCAATATTTTCAGCCGCACAACCAGCAGCTTATGGATGAATTTTCCCTGAATTTTTCTTGGAATTAAATCACCAAACTGTGGTAAAAGAATGCGGGGGGATGGTCATCCCGGTAGAGCACCGGGGTGAAGGATGAATCATCAAAGTTCGCTTGAATGTTGTCTCATAAGGGAGGTAGATGCCACCGCAATGGAAAAACCCAATCACGGCATTGACTATGAAGGGACCTGGGATGCTTATGCCGAAATGTGGCAAGAGTTGCATCCTGAACTCGATCGCATTGGCGATGAATGGATTGGCAAAGGGGCGGGCGCTGCTAGTACCCTAGCGGAATATGAAACCCTAATTGAACAGCGCTTCATTCAGCCTTATATCGGGCAGGAACATCGGGTTTTAGAAATCGGTGTGGGGGGTGGCAAAACTGGCGGATTGTTGCTGAAACACTGCAAAACACTCATCTGTGCGGACATTTCTAGTAAAATGCTAGAGGCCACGCGATCGCACCTCGGGAACGATCGCGTTAGCTATCTCAAACTCGATGGACTCACTTTAAAGGCGATCGAAGCTAATTCTGTTGATGTCTGTTTCTGTTACGATACAATGGTGCATTTGGAACCTCGCGATATTTTCAATTATCTGACTCAAATTCCGGCCTTACTTCGAGGCGATCGCCTTTGTGTCTTTCACCATACCAACATTCTCAGCGAGTTAGGTTGGCAAAAGTTTCTGAGTGAATGGCATCTCAATTTACGAGGACAACGGCATGGTTCAGCCTTTTCTGTGATGAGCGATCGCATCATGGAAAAATTTCTCACCCATCTCAATTATGAAATTCTAGTCAAAGACACTCAGTCGGTTCCCCGAGATTGCGTTTGGGTTTGCAAAGCCCCAATTGTTTAACGTTCAACCCCTTAAGATTAGGAACAAAAGGGGGTTAGAGCATCCCAATTTGGACCCTCATCCCCCAACCCCTTCTCCCAAAATGGGAGAAGGGGAGCAAGATTCAAAGTCCCTCTCTCCCCCCCCCTTTCAAAGGGGGGTAGGGGGGATGGAGAGGGATTTAGGGTGAGGGCAACTTTCACGGGAATGCACTTATGATCTATCCCTTTTTGTTCCTAATCTTCATTTTTGCTTGCTTATTGTTCACCCTAACTGTTGCAACTATAGCTCATGCGCATTCTGTTTCTGCATCCTAACTTTCCGGCCCAGTTTCGTCATTTAGCCACCGTATTAGGCAGCAATCCTAACAATCAAGTTGTTTTTGGCACTAAAAATGAACGCCCTGAATGGGTGATTCCTGGGGTTAAAAAAGCCTTATTTTCCCCCAGTCGCGACCCCCATCCTGGCACTCACCATTATGTTCGTCCCCTAGAAAGTGCCGTGATTTATGGACAAGCGGTTTATCGCATGGCGGAACAAC
>CAYUEH010000817.1:0-2394 GCA_964442465.1 uncultured Laspinema sp.
TATATCCGGATTTACCTGTTAAAAGTTGAAACAGTGGCTAGGTCTGGGCCTCAGTTGCCATCAAAACACAACAGAATTCCGATGAAATTTAACCCATTTAAGCTCAAAATTGCCTCATTTTGGATCGGATTATTAACCTTCTTCCTCGCCCTCAGTTTATCCAGTCCGGGAAACGCCGTTCCCGCCGATATCCAAACTTTTGTGAATCGATTGACCCCGCAGATGGAACGGCTTTTACAACAACAACTTCAGCGGCGACAAGTCTTTTTTGATATTGCTCCTAAACAGTCTGGAACAATGACTCGATTAGAACCTTATACTCGAATTCACCGAGATACAGTCTTTGAGGTTAGTATTACGTCTAGTAGCAATATTCCCGTTGTTACGGGAAAGGTTTTAACCGCCCCAGAACGAGATTTAATCGAAGGATTAGCTGTAGAGAGTTTCCCCAATGGGGCCGAATCCTATTTAGCCATTTTTCCCTATTCTGATATTGATTTAGATTATGGCATTACCGTCAAAGCCTTTAGCAATCTCTATACCAAACCCACCCTAGAAATTCGAGACTTAGCTACCCAAGTGCGAATGGGAACCGCAGTCAAGGTATTAGACTATAGTCCTGACCGTAAATTTGCCCGAGTTAGAATAGAAGATGATGGATATCTGGCTTGGATTCAACGGCAAGATTTGCTAGAATGCGATCGCCCGACCTTTGAGGCTTGGATTAATGCCCCGAAAGTCCAACTCACTGAGACAATTTCTCAACCCCAAACTCTCTATTTAGGAACCCGTCTCCCCTTAGTTCCCCAAGAAACTTCCGGAGATAAAATCACCGTCAGCTTACCGGATAATCGCACCCTCCAATTGTCAAATTCCCAGGTAATTTCTCCGGAACTAATCTCCGATAAAACTTCCTTGATTCAACTGGCGCAACAATTTATGCCGCAGAAAAAATATGGAGGGGGTCGCTATTTATGGGGGGGAACTGTCGGCAACCGTCTCGACTGTAGCGGATTCGTCCAGACGGTTTTTCGCGAGGGAAATTTTTACTTACCCCGGGATGCCTATCAGCAACAACTCTACTCTCAACCTGTGGCTGAAACCTTGCAAAACCTCAATGAATTACAACCGGGGGATTTAGTTTTTTTCAGTGAAAATCGCCGGTTAGCCACTCATGTGGGAATTTATATTGGCAATTCCCAATTCATTCATTCTACCCCCCGAGGGGGTTACAGTGGGGTGAAAATTAATCGCCTCAGAAATGGAACCGAGTACGATCGCTATTTTCAGCGGATTTATTTTGGGGGAGGACGAGTCCCGTCAATTCCCATCGGTGATCGCACTCTGCGCCTTCCTGCCTAATCATGGGGTAACCTGTTGGCATGACCCCGATCTTCAGTGATTCCTGATCCAGAAATGAATAAAGCGGGACAAGTCAACCCCTGATTGTCGTTATACGGAATGCGGTTGGAATAGGTCTTTAAAAACAAGTTGAGCAATGGTAGGGTGGGCAATGCCCACCAAATCTAGGTGGGCATTGCCTCCTGAGCCCTGAGCGAAGTCGAAGGGTCGAAGGGCCTACCATTTTTAATGCTTTTATCAACCGGATTTAGTATTATAGCGACCCTAAATGAATTTGACATAAAGTCCGGCTCCCCTCTCCCCCCCCCTTTCAAAGGGGGGTAGGGGGGATGGAGAGGGGTTGGGGGTGAGGGTCCTCTGTCAAACTGATTTAGACTCGCTATAGACCCTAACATGGGGGGTCAAACCCCGCATCTAACGACTAACTCCTTCGTTCGGAAATGTCAATGATTGAGATCGCCGAGATGATCTGATTAACTTCATGGGTTTTGTATGCTGGCGATCGCCACCGACCGCTTCAAGAAACTTCATACTTGAAACTGTAGAGTTTTTCTAAACAACTATGACTTACGGGGAAACCCTGCATACAACCACCCAGAGAACGCCCATATCAACGGATGAAATCCTCGAAAGAATTTTTAAATTTCGTCAGATTACTCGTTTGGATCAACAACTGTTGATGTCGGGTTTGCTATCCAGAGAGGCGATCGGCGAAACCGATTGGTATAAAATCAACCAGGTATTCGACCTGATCCACCAGGGTTTAATTCGAGTGGTCGATTAACCCCTCGAAATGTTAAGACTCCATTTAAAAACAATCCAATCGACTCTAAACCGAGTCAAATTATCAGATTTTTTCACGATTTTTGATGCAATTTCAGTCAATAATTCAGCCAAAAAGCCGGTTTATTTTTCCATAAACCGGCTTTTTGCAGACCCCTGTTAGCTATCGAGAGAGTAGAATAGACCTCTTGCCTCATTAGACCTCTTGCAAAAAAAAGGATTGATCCCCCCAACCCCCCTTAAGAAGGG
>CAYUEH010000818.1:0-2392 GCA_964442465.1 uncultured Laspinema sp.
TTGCGCTGCCTTCATAATGACTTTGACTACATCATCATCGGGAATGGTGGTAATGGTAATTTTTACCGAGGGGTTATCCCGCTTGACCAGTCGGGCCAGATCGGATTCAAATCGATGAATTTGTTCGACGGGAGTCCGGCGCGCACAAATGTGTAAGAGGGTGATTTCCCCGGAATTGGCATCGGCAAATAACTGGGCAAATCGAACGGTTCGCAAGGTCTGGGGGGATAAATTTTTAACCGGCACTAAGATCCGATGAATATTAACAGGTTCATCGATCAGGCGCATGACGGCAACGGGACAGTGGGAGGACCAAAAGACGTCATTAATCAGGTTGCCAAATAATCGCGATCGCAAGCCCATCGTTGGACTCCATCCCATCACGATTAAGTTAGATTCCCATTCCCTAGCGGTTCGGCTGATGGCATGGGAAACATCATCATCAATCCGCAGTTCGGGTTGGGCTTTGACCTCAAATTCCTCTAACATTTGGACCGAGCGAGTCAGCGATCGGCGACTTTCTTTGAGGGCAATATCCAGTTGGGGTTCATCCATGTGAACATGAGCGATCGCCACAGATAAGGGGACAATCTGCCCCGACTCATGACGGGCTAAAAGCGCCGCCATTTGAATTAAATACCGTTGGGTCAAGGGATTAGAAATCGGCACCACTACAGTAAACAAATCGTTCTGATTTGCCAGAGTAGAATTGACCTTCGCTTCCGCCTCGTGGGTTTCCCACCAGATCGACATATTATCTGAGCCGATCTGGACTTTGGGGACCGGCAGTTTGCTGGCAAATCTTGCGGTCATCAAAGGTCCGAGAACTGACGTCACCAACATCAACACAATCACGGTGTTGAAGACTTCCGGGGTAATTACCCCCTGTTGCACCCCTACCAGGGCTGCTGCCAAGGTTGCCGCCACTTGTGGCACGGAAAGTGACCACATGGTTAAGGTTTCACTCCACTGATAGCGATACAAAATTTTGGCCACCAATGCCGCGATAAATTTGCTTCCTATTAAGCCAAAAACAATCGCTAAGGTTAATCCCAGGGAGGTGGTTAGGGTTTCTACAAATCCATTGATATCGAGTAACAAACCCATGCCCACAAAGAAGAAGGGGATAAATAAAACACTGCCGACAAATTCTACTTTTTCCTTAACCGGACCGTTTCCCACCACATCATTGACTGCCAGTCCGGCGAGAAACGCTCCGACGATTTGATCCACATTAATTAATTGAGCGCCGACTGCGGCTAGAAACAGGGCAAGCAGCACGAATAAAAATTGATTGCCTTCTTCATCTCCGGTGCGGCGAAAATATTCTTTTCCCGCCCGGTCAACTCCAAATAATACGCCAGCGGCATACAGTCCCAGTAAGACTAACTGGAGGATTAACGAAAAGACAGTGAATTCTCCGGCATTGAAGGAAACACAAATTGCTAACACTAACAACGCGCCAATGTCGGTGAAGATAGTCGCCCCAATGGTGACGGTAACCGCCTCATTCCCGACTACTCCTAAGCGGTTGACGATGGGATAGCCTAAGAGGGTATGAGAGGCCAGCAGGGAACCAATTAAAATGGCAGGATTCCAATCAAATCCAAAGCTGCGTCCGATGATGGTGCCGACAATTAAGGGGACCAGGAATGTAGCCGCCCCAAATCCAATGGAGCGATTTTTAGTTTTGCGAAACTGCTGGAGATCAATTTCTAAACCGGCTACGAACATGAGATAGATTTTGCCAATCCCGGAGAGTAGTTTCATGGTGTCGGTATCGGGATTGAGCAGTCCCGCCCCATCAGGACCTAAGACGACTCCGGCGACTAATAACCCGATTAATCCGGGCAGTCGCAGATTCTCAAAGATCGGAGGGACGATTAAGATGACCAAGAGGAGAAGGGTAAATTCTACAATTGGACCTTGGGGAATTAAGTTGGTTATTTGTTCCATAAGCGTGCGATCGCAGTCAACTGCTCAAGTTGGGGTAGGAGGTCTTAATTTAATTTATCATAGTCTGAACAATCATTTTACTGCACTCGCTTCGGTCTGTTCCCGGGTTTATTTTTTATTTTGCAGTAAATTTTAAACCCTAATTTAGACTGATTTGTGACCACAAAATATCCAAAGTTCGACATTCAAAAAATTATCTCGGGTTCAATTCAATCAGTCCAACCCTAAACATAAAGAGCAATTGTAGGGTGGGCAATGCCCACCTACAATTTTTAATGCTTTTATCTCCTTTGGAAAAGCAATTGTAGGGTGGGCATTGCCCACCGAATCGAGGTGGGCAATGCCCTCTACAATTTTTAATGCTTTTATCAACCGGATTTAGTAACAAGGGAGCAAGATGCTCCCACTCCTTTGGAAAAGGATAAAATTTATTTCG
>CAYUEH010000819.1:0-2389 GCA_964442465.1 uncultured Laspinema sp.
GCAGGCGATCTCGACTGTAGGGAAGCTGAGGAAACCTCTTTCTTTGTGAGGTGGCTTTGCTACGTCACAAGGACCTTCTACCCACTCATTCCTCCTGACGTGGTTTTGCCACGCCAGGAGGACCCCACCCTAGCCCTCCCCAAGACATCGGGGAGGGGACCGGAAATTATCCTAAAACCTTTGCAAATCCGATCGCCCCGTTCAAAGATTCACAATTATTAACACAAATCTTCCAGAGGGCGATCGCACCGGGAATTTCCTCTGGATCCAGCACCTTCTTCCCCCCTTCAATCTACAAATGAAACCTGCGATCCCTCTAGTCCAGAGTGAAACCTCAGCCTATCGGCGATCGCCACCGGGTCAAATCAGCCCCAGGAATAATCCTAAGCCGATATACTCATTTTTGTTATTGTCACTCTTTTTATAACTAAGTCACCATAAAACCTGATTTAACAGAATTTACAGACTTGAGAGCGCCTCAGCACTGATTAAAGATAAAAATAATCTTTTCTAGGTGGGATAACTCCCGTTATCACCCCCATTGATTCCTTCACCCCCTTTACCTTTGCGGTGGAAGTGAACAATAATTGCCATCAACAGGGAAAAAACCCATTAGAGGGCCAACTCATCGGATCCAACCGGAAAGAAGGCCCAAGCAGAATAAGACACAAACATTTAAGGAGAGCACAAGCGTGAAACTTGCAGTTTACGGAAAAGGTGGGATCGGTAAATCGACGACAAGCTGTAATATCTCCGTGGCCCTCGCCAAGCGCGGTAAAAAAGTTCTACAAATTGGCTGTGACCCCAAACATGACAGCACTTTTACCCTGACTGGGTATCTGATTCCTACCATCATTGACACCCTGCAAGAAAAAGACTTCCATTACGAAGACGTTTGGCCCGAAGATGTCATTTACAAAGGCTATGGCGGCGTGGACTGTGTAGAAGCCGGTGGCCCTCCTGCTGGTGCCGGTTGCGGGGGTTATGTGGTGGGAGAAACCGTCAAACTGCTCAAAGAACTCAACGCCTTTGATGAATATGATGTGATTCTGTTTGACGTGCTCGGGGACGTGGTTTGTGGTGGATTTGCTGCACCGCTCAACTATGCCGACTACTGCGTAATCGTGACCGATAATGGCTTTGATGCCTTATTTGCGGCTAACAGAATTGCTGCATCGGTTCGGGAAAAAGCTCGCACCCATTCCTTGCGTCTGGCTGGGTTAATCGGTAACCGGACCTCCAAACGGGACTTGATTGATAAATATATCGATACCGTACCGATGCCGGTTTTAGAGATTTTGCCCCTGATTGAAGATATTCGGGTCTCTCGGGTGAAAGGCAAAACCTTGTTTGAAATGGCCGAAACGGATCCTTCTTTGAACTATGTCTGTGACTACTATCTGAATGTGGCAGACCAGTTACTGTCTTCTCCCGAAGGCGTTGTCCCGAATGATACTCCCGATCGCGAGCTATTCTCCCTGCTGTCTGACTTCTACCTCAATCCCGTCAAGGCTCCCGAACATTCCCCCGAAGGCGAACTGGACCTGATGATGGTTTAGAAATCTGCACGAATCATGACGAGAATGGAGGGGGTGTTGAGAAAGTGGGTATGATTCAGTACGAGACAATCGATCTATAAAGAATACAACCTACTTGTTTTCAGCAACCCAGAGGGATAGGCGTTATGGCATTTTTTGAAGAATTCTCTGCCACTTTAAAGAATCAGTGGTTGAAATATTTTGAAGACAACCGTGACTGGCTCAACCTGCATACAAAGTTGGCAGCGGTGAACACTCCCGATGGCGGCAAACGGCCTCCCTCTTACTTCATTCTGGGCGTGATGAATGCCTTAGAACCGAAGTTAGCGCAACTGATGTTGCCTTTTTCGCAGCTTAATCCCGATCCAGATACCTTGATTGAGGTCATTGGGCTCAATTTTGACCCGGATATTGCCCTCGGTAGAGGTCCCACAACTCCAGCATCGGCAACGACGGGAGTCCAGAACCCCACCCCAGTGGTCACTCAGTCCCCTCCCCCAGTCGAGCCATCTATCTCCTCTCCAGAGGCGGCAGTCGCTCATGCTGCTGCGGTGGAACAGTCTCCAGAACCGGCTGTCACTCAAACACCAGCCTCCAGCGATCGCGACTATGATGATCCCGCTCTTTCCGTTGCGGCATCGGTGTTTGGTGACGAGGCGATCGCTGAAGAACAATCTCTTGATCCCCTCGGGGAAATCGAGTCCCCAGATCTGGACTCCGATGATTTATCAGACTTTGGCGAGTCCCCAGAGCAAGTCTCGATCGAAGTCACGGAAGTCTCTATGACGATCTCGGAAGAGGTCGATCTGAGCGATCTCTCTTCAGAATCCTCCAGTGATGATGATTTGGGA